>CAZOKO010000001.1:0-105980 GCA_964580455.1 uncultured Thermodesulfobacteriota bacterium
TAATTTTTCTAATAGCTTCTTTTATCTTTTTGGCATTTGATTTAGGAATAGATTGTGAGGTCATATTTGACTCTCATATATTAGTAGTTAACATTTTGTTAACTTGCTGTCAATAGTTTTTGTTAATAAAGTCAAGTTTTGAGTTGAGTTACTGCATCTTTCAGTTTTTCAACCAGCTCATAACGATTGCCCCTGACCCCTCCCAACTTCACAGCAGGTTTTACTTCACTTCCGTGAAAATCAGAGCCAGCGGTAACCAAAAGATTATACTCCTTTGCCAGTGAAAGAAAATGCTCTTCTTCTTTTTCGCTATGGTAGCTTGAATAGACCTCCAGCCCAGACAATCCGCCCTCTACCAGCTTAAGGATAATCTCATCTCCCGTATCAGAAGGGTGTGCAAGGATGGGAATAGCCCCCAGCTTCTTTATCTTTTTCATAACATAAAAGGTATCAACTGCTTCTAAAGGAACAAACGCAGATTTCCCTCCCCTCAAATAATCAAGATAAAAATTGACATAAGGAGAATCAGAACGGTCCCCATCAATAAAACTCCTAATCCTCTTATCCCCCCTATTCTCTTCTCTGCTCCTGATTGCCTTAAGAAAGGACATCCCTGTGGGAATCCTATCTCCTGAGAATTTCTTCACATCATCAGCGGAAAATACGAATCCCAGTTCATTCAATTTTTCTATCCTTTTTACTGCCTGTCTTTGTTTCTCCCTATTTATCTCTTCAAGCCAGTTATTAAGCTCCTCACTCTGATAATCGATAAAGTATGCTAACATATGGAGATCATATTCCAGATAGAGGGTATTAAATTCGAGGCAGGGTATGAACTCAATGTCAAACTCCTCTGAAAGAGAAACACCCTCTCTGACACTACCTATCGAATTGTGATCAGCGAAGGAGATGGCAGTGAGACCCACGTTCTTTGCCATAGTAAAAATCTCGCGGGGAGTGTGTTGACCATCCGAACTGGCTATGGTATGAATATGAAGGTCTATCATGCTTTACCTTGAGTTATTGTGCTTTAAACTATCATAATTAAAGTCTTTTGCGTTGTCCACATTAAAATACCACAATTCTTTATGGAGGTATTATGATTTTAGAAGAAATCAGCATGAAGGAATTTGAGAAAAAGGCAAAGAAAATTAAAACGGTGATTATTCCCGTAGGGTCACTTGAGGCCCATGGCCCCCACCTACCGCTGGGCACCGACACCATAGAGGTCTATGAGATAACAAAAAAGGTTTCGCAATCAGTGGATGTTTTTGTTGCACCACCGCTATTTTATGGAGTTTGCCGCAGCACCAGCAAACACCCCGGCACAGTGGGAATAACAGGGCACACCATAAGGAACCTGATAAAGGATATCGTAAAAAGCCTGTATACCAATAGCTTAAAAAGGTTTATTATCATCTCAGGGCATGCAAGCGCACTTCATCTCTCTGCCCTGCAGGAGGCAGGTGAAGCACTGTTAGAAGAGCTTCCAGGTGATGTAAATATTGCCGTAGTATCCGCGTATGCTCTGGCTCAAGAAGCAGCAGGTGAGATTTGTGAAACAGAGGATGACTCTCACGCCGGAGAGATCGAAACCTCACTTGTTCTTCATTTAAAACCCCATTTGGTTAAAGGAAGGGCGAAGGAAGAATACCCCCATTTCCCTCATCCTTTCCTGACAAGGAACAAGAGGAAATACTGGGAAAATGCCGTGTGGGGGAATCCTAACAAAGCCAGTGCCAAAAAAGGCGAGTTAATAAGTAAGCTGCTCGTTAAAAAAATCAGTGAACTGGTTAGAGAAATTGAAAAATTTAAGGAATGACGGCTTTGCAAAAAGTCCATCTGCTGCGTTGCACTTCATCGTTAGTCATTCCGACGTACTACTAAGTACGCCTCATTCCTAAAGATTCGCGCGCCTTGCATCTGAACCTTTTTGCTTTGCCGTTTATATTTTGACTTCCTACAATATCGTCATTTTTTAATTGCTTATTTCTAAAAATTTATATAACATATGAATTTTTGATTTATATTATGGAACTGGACACTTTAATAGAAAGATTTAGACAGTATATTAGTATAGAGAAAAATCTCTCGCTTCATACACAGCGCAATTACTTAAGTGATCTATACCAATTTAAGGATTTCTTAGAAAGAGAGTATCCCAAAACAGGTATCGAAACAATTGATAACATGATCATCCGATCATACCTTGGCTCTCTCTATAAAAAGAACAGGAAATCTTCTATTGCCAGGAAACTGGCATCGTTGAGAACCTTTTTCAAATTTCTATTGCGGGCAGGGATCCTAAAGGAAAATCCGGCTTCTATAGTTTCTACCCCTCGATTGGAAAAGCACGTTCCCAGTTTTCTAACCATTGACGAGATGTTCGCTCTGCTTAATATCCCGGATGAGACTAAACTGGCAGGCATTAGAGACAAGGCTATCCTGGAAATCCTCTACTCAAGCGGATTGAGAGTCTCTGAACTCGTAGAGATGAATGAAGATGACCTTGATCTCAACCTTGGTATCATCAAGGTTATGGGAAAGGGAAAAAAAGAGAGGATCGTTCCCATCGGCAGTAAGGCTATAGAGGCATTAAACAACTATTTAAACAGTAAAAAGAGGTTAAGCAAACATCCACTTCCTTCCTCGTTAAATCCACCTCTACTTTTAAACCAGCGAGGAGGAAGACTGACGACCCGAAGTGTAGCCAGGATTATCAACCGATATATTGAACAATGTGGTCTGTTAAAAAACATCAGCCCCCATTCCTTAAGGCATACATTCGCCACCCATATGTTAGACGCCGGGGCGGATTTGAGAGCTATACAAGAACTTTTAGGGCATGTAAGCCTGTCTACTACTCAGAAGTACACCCATGTGAGCATCAGCAAATTGATGGAAGTATATGATAATGCCCATCCTAAGAGTAGAGTAAAGGTGCATGATGCATGACGATGCTAGATACTTACTGGATTCTGGATACTGGATAACAGAATTCAGGTATTGAGGTGAGGGATTCAGGAATTTAGGAATTAATTAATGTTGCGGGTTACGAGTTAAGGAGAATTTGTGTTAAATACTTTTATTCCCCTTCGTGTTTCTTCGTGGCCTTCGTGGTTTCGGGTTGTGGAGTTAAAATACTATATACTTAGATCTAAAATTTGATAGTCCCCCTTTGATAAAGGAAGATGTGGGGTTTTCTAAAGGGGGGAATAGCAAGTTATATAATTACGAGAACGAAAAGTTTATTTAACTTTAGACACTTTATCTCACTTAAAACTGGCATCCAATTTGGAGGTTAGATGGCAAGGGAAAATATGATTAAAGGCACAACTATTATTGCTGTTCGACATAAAGGGAAAGTGGCAATAGGTGGAGATGGGCAGGTAACCTTCGGCAACAACATACTAAAACAGAAAGCAAACAAGATCAGGAAATTATATAATAACAATGTACTGGCCGGTTTCGCCGGAGCCACCGCAGATGCCTTCACCCTTTTTGAAAGGTTTGAGGGAAAGCTGGAACAGCACAACGGTAACCTGTTAAGGTCTGCTGTAGAATTGGCAAAAGACTGGCGCACTGATCGGATGCTTCGAAAACTGGAAGCCCTGCTTATCGTCGTTAACAAAGAGCATTCCCTGATTGTCTCAGGCAACGGTGATGTAGTAGAGCCTGATGATGGAATCACTGCTATTGGTTCCGGCGGTTCCTTCGCCCTTGCAGCCGCCAGGGCATTAGTTAAACACTCTGATCTGGATATCAAAACCATCGTTGAAGAATCAATGAAGATCGCTTCTGAAATCTGCATTTATACTAACGACAAAATAATTGTTGAAGAACTATAATGCGTCACATCAAAACAAGAGAAAACCTATGAAAAGTTTAACACCAAAGGAAATCGTATCCGAATTGAACAAGTATATTATAGGTCAGCATAATGCTAAAAGGGCAGTTGCTATTGCCCTGAGAAACAGATGGAGACGCCAGAATGTCTCCGATGATCTAAAGGATGAGATTGCCCCCAAAAACATCATTATGATTGGTCCCACTGGTGTGGGTAAGACAGAGATATCCCGAAGATTAGCCAACCTCTCACAGTCTCCTTTTTTAAAGATTGAGGCTTCTAAATTCACGGAAGTTGGTTATGTAGGCCGAGATGTTGAATCGATGGTGCGGGATTTAACTGATCTTGCTGTTAACCAGATAAAGGCTGAAGAAGCAGAAAAGGTTCAGGTCAAGGCTAAAGAAATCGCGGAGGAACGTATCCTTGATCTTCTGCTTCCACCCCGACGAGAGGAGAAGAGGAGCTACAATGAATCATCTCCAGAAAAACCCCTCGAGCTGGTAAAAAAAGAGCAGGAGCAAGAGAATACCACCAGAGAGAAGCTCCGCAAACTTTTAAAAGAGCACAAATTGGACGAAAGGATGGTCGAGCTTGAAACCACTCAAAGGACCGTTCCCATTGTTGAAATCTTTTCAGCCGCCGGCATGGAGGAAATGGATATCAATGTTAAAGATATGTTCGGTAACCTCTTTCCCAAAAAGACGCAAAAGAGAAAGGCAAAAATCTCAGAGGCGTTAGAGATCATTGCCCAGGAGGAAGCCCAACGGTTAATTGACATGGACAAGGTTACTAAACAAGCCATCGAAAGAGTCGAACAGTCTGGAATTATCTTCTTAGACGAGATTGATAAGATCGTGGGAAAAGATAGTGCTCATGGTCCTGATGTCTCACGAGAAGGGGTACAGCGAGATTTGCTGCCTATCGTAGAGGGCTGTACTGTCACTACCAAATACGGAATGGTAAAAACCGATCATGTTTTATTCGTTGCCTCAGGAGCATTCTACAGCTCAAAGCCATCAGATTTAATACCGGAGCTGCAAGGAAGATTTCCCATACGGGTGGAATTGGAATCACTGGGCAAAGAGGAATTTATCCGAATTCTAACCGAGCCTCAAAACGCATTAATCAAACAATACAGGGCATTAATGGAAACGGAAGGAATTGAGTTGGTCTTTGGAGATGACGCCATAGCGGAAATTGCCGAAATTGCAACCATCGTCAATGAAAGAACTGAAAATATCGGGGCACGCAGGCTCCATACCATTATGGAAAAACTCTTAGATGAACTCTCATTTGATGCACCCGATTTAGAAAAGAAAGCGTTTACTATTGATGCTAACTACGTAAAGGGAAAATTGAGCAGTCTGGCCAAAGATGAAGACTTAAGCCGCTACATACTCTAATGGGATTAAAAAACCACAGAGAACGCAGAGGTAAAAATATTTAATGGATGTCATTTCTCTGCGAGCTCTTTGGTTAATCATACCCCGGGAGCTACTCTAATGCAAAAGTTAATTGATAAAGCCACTGTCTTGATGGAGGCACTACCCTATATTCGCCGTTTCTATCAGAAGACTATCGTCATCAAGTATGGTGGCCATGCCATGATAGAAAAGGAATTGAAAAAAGATTTCGCCATGGATATCACTCTGATGAATTATATTGGATTAAATCCAGTAGTGGTTCATGGCGGAGGCCCCCAGATAGAAGACGTATTAAAAAAGATGGGGAAATCTTCGAAATTCATCGAGGGCTTAAGAGTAACCGACGAAGAAATCATGGAAGTCGTTGAAATGGTTCTGGTGGGGAAAGTCAACAAGGAAATCGTCAGCTTAATCAACCTGCAGGGTGGAAAAGCTGTGGGGCTAAGCGGTCAAGATGGACATTTAATTACCGCAAAAAAACTAAGACTTTCGTCTTTGCGCTCCAAAAACAATCGCCACAAAATCAAAGACATGGGATTGGTAGGGAAAGTAGAATCCGTAAATCCTCATGTCATTGAGACACTGGATCGAAGTAAGTTTATTCCAATTATCGCTCCCATTGGCACTGGGAAAGATGGGGAAACCTATAACATCAATGCAGATATGGTAGCAGGGGAAATTGCTTCTGCCCTTAAAGCAGAAAAATTGATTCTCTTAACCGATACCGAAGGGGTATTAGATAAAAAAGGAAATCTTATCTCATCCATGAATGAAAAGAAAGCAAGGACCTTTATAAAGAAGGGACAGATTTCAGGAGGAATGATCCCCAAGGTTAACTGCTGTTTACAGGCTTTAAAAGAAGGTGTAGCAAAAGCCCATATTATTGATGGGAGAATCAAACATGCCATCCTGCTGGAAATATTCACCGATGTGGGTATCGGCACTCAAATTACAGGATAGATTATGAACAAAACATCCATGAAGGCCTTAATCGATAAAGCAGAACAGTACATCTTTCCCACCTATACTCGCTCACCTGTAGTCCTCACCAAAGGTGAAGGGATGAGAGTATGGGATAGTGAGGGGAAGGAATACCTGGATTTTGCGTCAGGGATTGCGGTCCTAAATGTAGGACATCTTCATCCCCGCGTTGTTGAAGCCATCCACAAGCAAAGCAAGACGCTCATGCACGTTTCCAACCTTTACTACAGCGAACCTCAGATCAAACTGGCAGAGCTGCTGGTAAAGCATTCTTTTGCGGATAAAGTTTTTTTCTGCAACAGTGGAGCAGAAGCCAACGAAGCTGCAATAAAGCTGGCGCGCAAAGTCAAAAAGGATAAAGGGGAAAGCACCCGTTATGAAATTATTACCATGGAGAATAGTTTTCATGGAAGAACCATGGCAACACTCTCTGCTACCGGACAAAAAAAGTTTCATCACGGTTTTGAACCTCTCCTTGATGGTTTCACCTATGTCCCCTTCAATAATTCAAAGGCGGTTTTTGATGCAATCACTGACACAACCTGTGCCGTGATGGTAGAGCCAATTCAGGGAGAAGGCGGTGTAAACTGCCCTTCTCCTGATTATCTAAAAAAGCTAAGAGACATTTGTGATCAACATGGACTGCTTCTCATCTTTGATGAAGTCCAGGTAGGGATGGGCAGAACAGGAAAGCTATTTGCCTATCAGCATTATGGGGTTGAACCAGACATCATGACCCTGGCTAAAGCCATGGCCGGGGGTATGCCTGTTGGAGCTATGCTGGCAAAGGAAGAGATTGCTTCAAGCTTTTCCCGGGGTACTCACGCCTCCACCTTCGGAGGGAACCCTCTCTCAAGCGCCGCTGGAATAGCCACTATGGAAGCTCTAATTCAGGACAAAATCCTGGAGAACTGTCAGGAAATGGGGGAATACTTCTACTCAAAGTTGTTATCCCTCAAAGAAAAACACTCCTTTATTAAAAAAGTGAAAGGGAAAGGACTCATCCTGGGAATAGAATTATCCTTTGAATGTTCAGAAATAGCGACGGAGTGTTTGAAGAGAGGGCTTCTGATTATTTGTACCATGGGAAATATACTCCGCTTCCTCCCCCCACTGATCATCACGAAAAAGGAAATTGACATTCTGATTAAAACTTTAGATGAACTTTTTGAACAAACGTCCATTCCAACTTTATGAAAAAATATCTTATAAGTATCAATTCCTTAAGCAAGCAGGAAATTGAAGAGCTGATTTTCTCTGCCATCAATTTGAAGGAAAAGCAGAAAGCAGGTGAACCCTACCAGCCTTTAAAAGGAAAAACACTGGGAATGCTCTTTGAGAAACCTTCTACTAGAACCCGGATTTCTTTTGAAGTAGGAATGCTGCAGCTGGGGGGTCATGCCCTCTATATGAGCTGGAGAGATACGCAACTGGGTAGAGAAGAATCTCTTGAGGATACAGCTCAAGTCCTCTCCAGATATCTAGACGCTATTGTAATCAGGACTTTCTCTCAGAATACCGTTGAGATAATTGCTCAACATGCAGCTATCCCTGTTATCAATGGTCTTACAGATCTGCTTCATCCCTGCCAGATATTGAGTGACATCATGACCATTGTAGAAATGAAAGGGGAATTTAAGAAACAAAAAATCTCTTATATAGGAGATGGTAATAACATTGCCAATTCCTGGATAAATGCTTCCCTCAAACTGGGATTTAACCTTCATTTAGCCTGTCCCAAAGGATATGAACCAGATGGAAAGATAGTAGAAAAGGCCCGGATTGATGCCCCATCACAGATAAAGCTCTCCTCTGACCCTTTTGAAGCTGCTAAAGATGCAGATATCATCAACACCGATACCTGGGTAAGTATGGGACAAGAAAAGGAGCATAAAGAAAGAACAGAAGTTTTTAAAAATTATCAGATAAACAGTTCCTTACTTAAGGTGGCGAAGGAGGATGTTCTGGTTATGCACTGTTTACCTGCCCATCGAGGCGATGAGATTACTGATGAAGTAGCAGACGGCAAGCATTCAATCATCTTTGATCAGGCTGAAAACCGCCTGCATATGCAGAAGGCTATACTCAAAATGTTACTTGCTTAAAAACCAAAAGGAGAAGCAGATTAATGGAGAAGATAAAAAAAGTAGTTCTGGCTTATTCTGGTGGCTTAGACACCTCAGTCATCCCCAGGTGGTTGATAGAAACCTACGGATGTGAGGTAATCGCATTCTCTGCTGATCTAGGACAGGAAGATCCATTTAAAGCACTCAAGAAAAGAGCACTCAGCATTGGTATTAAAAAAGTATATATTGAAGATCTTAAGGAAGAGTTTGCAAACGATTTTGTTTTTCCTCTCTTAAGGGCTAACGCCATTTATGAGGGAAGCTATCTGTTAGGAACCGCCATTGCTCGGCCCCTTATTGCCAAAAAACAGATCGAAATTGCCCGCAAAGAAAAAGCTGATGCCGTATCCCATGGGGCAACAGGCAAGGGAAATGATCAGGTCCGTTTTGAACTCACCTACCTTTCCTTAAACCCCAGGATAAAGATTATTGCACCCTGGAGGCTCTGGCACCTCAATTCCAGACAATCTCTGATTGCCTATGCTAAAAGGCATAAGATCCCTGTAAAAGTCAGCACAAAAAAGCCTTACAGTACCGATCGCAATCTTCTCCACATAAGTTTTGAAGGAGGCATATTGGAGGATCCATGGAAAGAGCCAAGGGAAGATATGTTTGTACTCACTGCTTCCCCTGAAAAGGCTCCACAAAAACCTACCTATATTGAAGTTGCTTATGATAAAGGGAATCCCGTAGCCATCAATAATAAACTTCTTTCCCCTGCCAGGCTTTTAGCAAGGCTTAATAAGCTGGGTGGAATTAATGGTATTGGTCGTGTTGATATGGTGGAAAACCGTTATGTGGGTATGAAATCCCGCGGCGTATACGAAACGCCAGGGGGTACTATTTTACACATGGCTCATCGGGCAATGGAATCTATCACCCTTGATCGTGAGGTCATGCATCTTAAAGATAGCTTCATCACCAGATACGCAGAACTTGTTTACTATGGTTACTGGTTTTCTCCTGAAAGGGAGATTTTACAGCGAACGATTGATGAAACCCAGACAAATGTTACTGGCACTGTTCGACTGAAGCTCTACAAAGGAAACTGCCTAGTAGTTGGTAGAAAATCCCCCAAATCTCTCTATAGTCCGGATTATGCCACATTTGAAGAAGATACGGTTTATGACCAGAGTCTGGCTGAGGGCTTCATTCAGCTCAATGCCCTGAGACTTAAAATCAGGAATTCCTTGAGGAAGAAAAGATAAGTAGTGCCTGAACGAAAAGTCATGTTCAGGCCAAATCCGAATATCTAAATCCGAAACCCGAAACAAATTCGAATATCAAATGACAAAATGACCTAAACTAAAACATTGGTAATAAGGTGTTTTTGTCATTGGTACATTTGTATTTTGGTTATTGTTTCGTATTTCGTGCTTCGTATTTCGAATTTTTGACCGAAAAAATGGGGTTTTCGGTCAAGCACTAGTTAGGGGGAATTTTTCAGAGATTCATGAAACACATTACAAAACTGTTAAAAATATTTTTTTGCATCCTGTGTATAACCCAATTCCCAAACTGTGGAAAGAAGGGGGATCCCAGCACTCCTGTCGCAGTAACCCCTGCAAAAATTAAAGATCTTACGGCACGCACTCAGGGAAGAGCTATCAACTTAAGCTGGAGTATACCCAAAAACAATACAGACGGCTCTCAACTTCTTGACCTTAAGGGATTTAAAATACTTCGAAACGAGATAAATATTAAAAAAGAATGTCCCGACTGCCCAAAAAGATTTTCACTTATCTACGATGTCGATTACAAAACCTATATGATGAACAAACCTCAGGCAGAAAGGATTGAATACAGTGATGAGGAGCTTCACTTTAAAAACATCTATACCTATAGAGTAGTAAGCTATAACTCAGACAACCAGCTAAGCCCCAGGTCTAATGCTCAAGAGGTCTTCTGGGACATCCCCAGTTTGCCTCCCAGGAAGCTTCAGGCAGAGCTTAAAGAAAAATCTACCATCCTGAGCTGGGAAGAACCAAATACCCTTAAAGACAGATCAGCTCTTAAAGGATTGGCGGGATATAACCTTTATCGAAAGTCCCCTGGTGAAACCTACCCTGCCGACCCTATCAACAGCGAGCTAATTACTACCCTTGCCTGCCGGGACAAAGGCATAGAAATGGACAGGGATTATCTCTATACGTTAAGAGCGGTAAGAAAGGTCAGGGAAACTTTTATTGAAAGCGAGGGATGTGAAGAGGTTGCCCTTAATACCACTGATCGTACCCCTCCTGATGCCCCTACAGGTTTAATTGCATTACTTCTCAAAACGGGGATAATGCTCAGGTGGAATGAAAATAAGGAATCAGACCTAAGAGGGTACAACCTCTATCGAAAAGCAGGGGGAGGAGCCGATTTTAAAAAATTGAATGCAACACCATTGCCCAAAGCGCGTTACCTTGACAGCTCAGTAGTAGAAGACAAGGGATCTTATACTTACGTTGTTACAGCACTTGATGACGCAACTTATACAAACGAAAGCGAACGTTCAAAAGAAGCAACTGTACGATATCGCTATTAAAGGGTTCCATGCACGATTTTCAATATCACCAAAACGAGCTTTACTGCGAAGAGGTTTCCATCAAAGAGATTGCAGATCTGGTGGATACCCCCTTCTACCTTTACAGCAATCATACTTTAGAAAACCATTTCAAGGTGTTCGATTCTGCTTTTAGTGAGATAGATCACCTCACCTGCTTTTCAGTAAAAGCTAACTCCAATCTTACAGTTCTTAAAATCTTTATCAATCTGGGCGGAGGGGCAGACATCGTCTCAGGAGGTGAACTCTACCGTGTCCTTAACGCTGGGGCGGATCCCTTAAAAGTAGTCTTTTCCGGTGTAGGAAAAGGGACTAAAGAATTAGAATATGCACTGGAAGCAGGCATCCTGATGTTCAATATAGAATCCACTCAGGAATTAACCACCATTAACCAGGTAGCTCAACGACTGGGCACAAAGGCAAGAATAGCCCTGCGGGTGAATCCCCATATTGATCCCAAGACACATCCTTATATCTCTACCGGATTAAAGAAAAACAAATTTGGAATAGAAATTAATCAGGCACTTGAAGACTACAGGGAGGTAAAAAAATTAAAACACCTGGAGATTATTGGTGTTGACTGCCACATTGGCTCGCAGATCACTGAAATTCAGCCCTTCGTAGAAACCCTGAGGAAAGTGAAAGAACTGGTGCTTATATTAAGGCAGGAGGACATAGAAATCCAATATATTGATCTGGGTGGCGGACTGGGTATTACTTACAACCAGGAGCAGCCACCTCATCCCAGAGAATATGCCTCCGCCCTCATCGAGGAAATGAAGGATTTTAGCTGCACCCTGATCCTTGAGCCCGGCAGAGTGATTGCAGGCAATGCAGGAATCCTTGTCACAAAGGTCCTCTATCTTAAAGAGGGGACTGAAAAGACTTTTGTCACCGTAGATGCTGCCATGAATGACCTGATCCGTCCCAGCCTCTATGGAGCTTTTCAGGCAATACAGCCCGTAGTGAAAACAGAGGGAGAAGAAATGGTAGCAGATATTGTGGGGCCTATCTGTGAATCAGGTGATTTTCTTGCTAAAGAGAGAACAATTCCCAGATTAAAATCAGACGATCTTATCGCCGTAATGAGTGCCGGGGCTTATGGTTTTACCATGTCCTCTAACTACAATTCCAGACCCCGTGTCCCGGAGGTTCTGGTGGCAGGAAAAGAATTCTATGTAATTAGAGAGCGAGAAAACTACGAAGACCTGATCAGGGGGGAAACAATTCCGGAGTTCCTGAACAAATGAAATTAATCCCTTTTACCAAAATGAGCGCAGCCGGCAATGATTTCATCATTATTGACAACCGCCAGAATATCCTTGATGCTAAAAAGGCTAAAGAATGTGCACAAAATATCTGCAGACGAAAACTCTCAGTTGGTGCAGATGGACTAATCCTTATAGAAGACTCTAAAAAGGCAGATTTCAAATGGAGATTTTTTAATGCTGATGGCAGTGAAGCTGAGATGTGTGGTAACGGTGGAAGGTGTATAGCCAGGCTTTCTCATCTTAAGGGAATTGCACCACGTCAGCTCACCTTTGAGACCCTGGCCGGGATCATCAAGGCGGAAGTCCTGGAGGAAAGCATAAAACTGCAACTGCCACTCCCCTGCAACTTAACGAGTGATCTAAAACTTCAACTTGAAGGGAAAAGCATTATTGTTGACAGTATTACCGTTGGTGTACCCCACGCGGTAACGTTTGTTGATGACCTTAAAAAATACCCGGTAGTAGAACTGGGGAGAATGATTCGTTTCTCAGAACATTTCAAACCTGCAGGCACCAATGTAAATTTTGTGAACATCAAGAACGGCTCAGCCATAGCTATCAGAACTTATGAGAGGGGAGTAGAAGACGAAACGCTTGCCTGCGGAACAGGAGCGGTCGCCTCTGCCTTAATCACAAATGAAAAAAAAGGGATAAAATCTCCCGTATCAGTCCTGACCCAGGGAGGAGAGACACTGACAGTACATTTTACAAAAGAAGATAAAACTTTAAAAGAAGTGTTTTTAGAAGGTACTGCAAACTTCATCTACGAGGGAGAACTCTACCCCTAAACACTTTAATTAGACAGGAGGAAAACTATTATGTTTAAAGGCTCCATGATTCCTATCGTCACTCCTTTTAAAGAAGGAGAAATTGATGAGAAAGGCTTTCAAAACCTCATCGAATTTCATATCAAAAGCGGCACGGATGCTATTGTTCCCTGTGGTACTACCGGGGAGTCAGCAACTCTAACGTATAAAGAACACGAGAAATTAATCGACATCTGCCTTGAGGCGGTTAACCACCGCGTTCCAGTAATTGCAGGAACAGGGTCTAACAGCACGGATGAAGCTATAGAGCTCACCATCTATGCTCAAAAGGCAGGAGCAGATGGCGCACTGCTCATCACTCCTTATTACAACAAGCCCACTCAGGAAGGACTTTACCAACACTACAAGGCTATTGCTCATAAGACAGATCTTCCTCTTATCCTGTACAATGTGCCCAGCAGAACAGGGGTTAACATGTTACCTGAAACAGTAGCTAAACTCTCTGATATACCCAGTATCGTGGGAATCAAAGAGGCCTCAGGTTCACTTCAACAGATCTGCGAAATCATTCATCTCTGCGGGGAAAAATGCAGTGTTTTCTCCGGGGACGATTTTATCAATTATCCCATTCTTGCCATGGGTGGGAAGGGTATCATCTCGGTAACGGCCAACATCGTGCCGGAGAAAATAGCTGCCATGTGGGATTTCTTCGAATCCGGAGATTATAACAAAGCAAGAGAAATCCACTATCAACTCATCTCTCTAAATAACGCTATGTTTTTAGAAACTAATCCTATACCCGTAAAGACTGCCCTGGGACTGATGGGGAAAATCTCTCCTGAGATGCGCCTCCCCTTATCACCCATGTCTAAAAACAATCTGGAAAAACTTAAAAAAGTAATGGCAAAATATAAACTAATATGATAGGAGAACATTCTACATATTAGAACGTTTCAATAACATTACAAAAAGTTTCTCGTATCACCCCCACCCGAATCCCTCTCCCTTCAGGGGGAAGGCAGGATGGGGATGGATTAATTATTTAAACCCTATAAACTCAAAAGAAAAAGGAGGTTAGCATGCATCACAAAAAGTTTTTTACAAGTATCGGAATGATGGCTATTGCCCTGGTATTTTCCCTTGCAATCGCTCAATCCGAAGAAACGAAAGGTGATTCTTATGATGCTGAGGTAGTTGCCAAGGTAGGTGATAAAGACGTTAAGTATGGAGATCTGAATAAGTGGATAAAGATGATGCCCCCTTCTTATCAGAGTATGTTTAGTGACGTCGAGCAGATGAAGAAACTGCTTGATAGGCAAATCAACAATATTTTGTTCTCTGAGGAGGCTAGACGGCTAAAACTTGATCAGAAACCGGATGTAAAAGATAAGATTGAAGAGTTTACTAAGGGCATATTAATGCAGGCCTTAATAGAGGAAAAAGTCAATAAGAACACCTCAGTGAGCGACAAGGAAATTGAAGAATACTATACCAGCAATCAAGATGAATTTAAGATGCCTGGGAAAATAAAGGTAGGCTACATACTCATCAAAGTTGACCCTAACGCACAAGAAAAAGTGAAAGAGGAGAAGAAAAACAAAGCAAAAGACATACTTGCCAAAGCAAAGGCAGGTGAAGATTTCTCTGCCCTGGCTAAACAATACTCAGAAGATAAGAAAACGAAGAACAAAGGGGGGGTCACACCTTTTTTTGCAAAAGGATCAAGAAGCTCAAAATTTGAAAAGACTGCTTTCAACCTTAAAAAAAATGAAATCAGTGATTTAACCCTTACAAATAAAGGATATTATATTATTAAGCTTCTCGACAGAAAAGAGGCAGAAACGAAGAGCTTAAAAGAGGCGACAAGCAGAATTAGAAACAAGCTGAAACAAAAGAAGAGAAATGAATCCATTGAAAATCTCTTGAAAGATCTGAAAGCACAAACCAATGTTGTCATTTATGAAGATACCTTAGCAAAGATAATTGAGAAATCGGAAGGGAAACCAGACAAGAAGTAATCTTCATCCCCACCCTATATTGTTGACTTAAGGTCTTTAGTAAAATCCCCCTTTGACAAAGGGGGGTGTCTTACGGGTGGGAGTTATAACTCGCTCTTTACTGGGGCACGAGAATGTTAATCTCTGCCCCTTTTTTAATATCCAGCTCCTTCTGGCAGTTGCCATTTTTTACTGATATTTCCAGCCACTGAGAGCTTCCAAACAGAGCCAGAACTTCACCATCCCGTACATCTGCATAAGAGAGAGAAAGTTTCTGGATTATCTCTCCACCTACAGAAATATTAAACGATTTATCTGCTACCAACCTGCTAAATAGATCCTTAGAAATATTACTTATCAGATTACCGAAGTGATCTGCATATACAACCCTGGCTTTAATCACTCCTGCTTCTACCTTTGGCTCCAAATCTTTTAACATAACAAACCCCTTTAACTCCTTCCCCAACTCTTCTGCAGACACTCCCAGGCTAAGATGGGCAGCCACAGGGGCAAAGATATCCCTGCCATGGAAGGTAGAACTCACTTCAGGGAGAAAGTAGCTTTTATTGGTGATCTCCCAAACCTTCTTAAACCCTTCCATTAAAAAAATAAAGCTAAAAATCCCATTATCTGGTCCAACAAACCAGTATTTATCTGTTTCAATCAGAATGGGTTTTCGTTCACTCCCTACACCAGGATCTACTACCACTACATGGATACTGTGTTCTGGAAAGTATGAAAAGGAATTATTCAATAAAAAAGCGGCTTCCTCAACATTCTGTTGAGAAACCCGATGAGTAATATCAATAATCTGACAATCGGGATTGACAGTCAAGATAACACCCTTCATTACACCCGCATACCCACTTTCATCCCCGAAATCGGTAGTAAGGGTTATTATCCTTTCCTTTCCCATATTTCTTCCCGTTCCCCAAACACCCGACTGTTTCTAAAACTCAACTAATCTTTTGAAGGATTCAAACCGCTCTTCAATCTCATCAAGGGTTAAGGCTCTCAACCTGCCCAGACTGAAATCTTCAACATCAAAAGAAGCCATAACACTACCATAGATAACAGCTCTGCGTAGCTCGTTCTCATCAATATCCTGAGATTTTGCCAGATACCCTGCAAACCCACCTGCAAAGGAGTCCCCCGCACCAGTTGGATCAGATAACCTCTCCACGAGATATGCCGGTGCAGAAAAAACAGAGGAAGGAGTAAGAAGCAAGGCACCATAACTGCCCTGCTTTATCACAAGCGTCTTTGGGCCATAGGAAGAAATTTTTTGATAGGCTTTAATCAGATTAGATTCCTGAGACAGCTGACGAACTTCTCCTTCATTAATAATAAGAATATCTACACGTTTTATGATTTCCTTAAGCTGCTTACGCTTTCCTTCTATCCAAAAGTTCATAGTATCACAGACGGTAAGCTTTGGACGTTTTACCTGTTTAAGGACGTTAAGCTGTAATTCGGGATCAATATTAGCAAGGAAAACAAAAGGTGCATCCTGATATTCCTCTGGAATTTGGGGGCGGAAATCTTCAAACACATTTAACTGAGTATCGAGTGTTTCCGCCTCATTTAAATCACCACTATATCTCCCCTTCCAGTGAAAGGTCAAACCTGGTTCCTGTTTTAACCCCCGCAAGTCAATTTTCTTAGTTTTAAGAAAGGCAAGATGCTCTTCTGGAAAATCCCGACCTACAACAGCTACTACTCCCACTTCACTAAAGTAGCTTGCTGACACCGAAAAATAGACAGCAGAACCACCCAATGCCTTTTCAACACTTCCATAAGGAGTTTCAACAGAATCAAGTGCAACTGATCCCACAACCAGCAAATTCATTTTTTCCTCCTGATGCATGATTCATGATGCAAGATACATGGTGCAGAGGTCAGAAGTTAGCTGTCAACCCTCAATAGTCCCTCGTTATCCGGTTGCGTTGCTTCTTATTCTCAAGTTAGATTTAACTTTATTCATAACCGATTCACAAATACCGATGCGAGCTGCGTAACCTCAACCGTTTAACCTGGTCGAAACCTTATAGAGTTTTATTAACCAACTTCTTAATCCTGTATCCTGTATCCTGCATCCTGTATCCTGTATCCTGCATCTTGCATCCTGCCAAAAACAGAATTACTCCGGCAAAGTCAGGTCAATCACTTCACCCATTTTACCAGGATTCCCTAATGCTTTTTCATTAAAGAAAAGTTCTACTCCCCCGGCATTCCCAACTCTGAGATTAAAATTTTCATTTGCTTTAACCCTGAATGACTCTCCAACCTTCAACAACACTTCAAAAGGTTCTCCCTGATCAAGCCGAAATTTTATCCAGGTCTCTTCAGTTGCGAGCACCCGTAAGACCATTTGCCCAGTTTCTACTAGCTTTTGTTCTTCCACGCCATCCATTTCTCCGCTCTCACCAGACGAATCCAACCCCTCTGCTTCTTCCGCCACCTTTTCTTCATTTTCTTCCTCTAAAGTCTCTGTTTTTATAACAGAAAGGGGTTTTACTAACTCGGTCTGTGGTTTCTGCTGACTAATTTCAAAAGGAGGGGTCTCCTTTTTTTCCTGAGGTCTTTTAAAAAACCAAAGAGCAAGTGCTAAAACAAAAATTATAAGCAAAACTAAAATTCTGGCAGGGAACAAAACCTTTTTGGGGGGTTTTTGACTCGCGATTTCTTCCTTATCACTCTTTACCTCCAGTGCTTCCAGAGTTTCCTGATATCGCTTAATCACATCACTTCCTTCCAATCCTAGATAGGAAGCATAGGATTTAAGAAAGCCTTGAATGAAAACTCTAGGAGGAATGAGGTCATGCCTGTTGTTTTCAATAGCAACCAAGATAGGTTCCCTTATCCTGGTTGCTTCGGCAATTTCTGCCAGAGTAATGCTTTGAGCCTCTCTTTCACTTTTTAAATATTCACCCAGAGTTTCCAAAATACACCTTTTAAAGTAAAATCCCCTTTCGTTTTTAAGTTAATTTACAAAATTGCAACCACGAAGCCCACGAAGAATCACTAAGTAGAAAAACAAAACACTCTCCAGTATCTTCCTGCCATATACTTGTTTCGTGTTTTGTAACACTTTAACTTCTTTACGGAAGAACCAAATACAAATAAACCCACTTTAAGCCCCTCATATATCACAAATTATTCATGTAAGCAAGAAAAAGCAATTAAAACTCAAAAAGATAAATATCTTGACAAAAACCTAATCTCTGATAGATTTACAAAAGATTGCTATTAATGATGATCCCTCAAGAAAATCACGATCAGCCGATCTAGAAGGCTCGTGGATTTTTTTATTGTCTTCATTAAAAACTCCGTGCTTCGCACGGGGGTGCAAAAGGAAATTAGAGTCATTTACGTGCCTACTTTGTTTCACGGCTTTAGGCCACAAAACAAAGCCACCCGCTTTGCAGGTGGCTGTTTACTTCCTAATAAGATATTAAATATCCATGAAAAGAATTCTAACTATTGCCGCCTCTGATTCTGGTGGTGGTGCAGGAATTCAAGCTGATCTGAAAACCATTGCCCTTATGGGCAGTTTTGGAATGAGTGCTATTACTGCCTTAACCGCACAAAACACAACAGGAGTGAAAAAGATTCAAAAAATACCTGCAAGTTTCATTGCCAGCCAGATTGATGTGGTCATTTCAGACCTGGGTGTAGATGCAGTCAAAACAGGGATGCTTGTCGATACAGAAGTGATAGAAACCGTTTCTCACAAACTGCGGGCTTATCACATCACAAAGATTATTGTTGATCCAGTAATGGTAGCAAAAAGTGGGGTTCCTCTTCTAGCCGAGGAAGCCTATCTCTCTCTTAAAAGAGAGCTTATTCCCCTGGCCTTTGTTATAACCCCCAACCTCTATGAGGCATCTATTCTCACAGGCAAAAAGATTGAAAAGGTTTCTCATATGAAGGAGGTTTCAAAAAAGATTTATCAGATGGGTGCACAAAACGTTTTAGTAAAAGGGGGGCATCTCACTGGAAAACCCGTTGACATCCTCTATGATGGCAAAGAATTTCACGAATTCGAGACGGAAAGGATTAACACCAAAAATACTCATGGAACCGGCTGTACCTTTTCAGCAGCAATTGCTACAGAAATTGCAAAGGGTATACCAGTCACTAAAGCAGTCAAGAACGCGAAAGACTTTATCACAAACTCCATCAGATTTTCTTTAAATTTAGGCAAAGGATATGGCCCTGTTAACCCCTATGCCTCTTTTACTCAACATCAGGAGATAATACAGCACAGCAAGGAACTGAAACATGCCTTAAAAAAACTTAAAGAAGGAAATATCGGTCACTTAATCCCCGAGGTACAATCAAACCTGGGCTATGCCCTTCCTCATGCTGCCAGTTTGCAGGAGGTATTTGCCTTTCCCGGAAGGATTGTAAGACTTAATCACAGTATAACCACAGTGGCTGATCCTGTGGCTGGTGCCTCTCGTCACGTAGCTCAAATCATTCTTACTGTGATGAAATTCAGAAGTGACTTAAGGTCTGCCATGAATATAAAGTACTCTCAGGAAATCATCAGGAAGTGCCGAACATTGAAATTTAAACTGGGCACATTTAATCGCAAAGATGAACCTGAAAGGATTAAGAAGAAAGAAGGGGCAAGTCTCAGCTGGGGGATAGAAAATCTCCTGAGCAAAAAAAGGACCGTTCCTGACATCATTTATGACAGGGGAGATATGGGAAAGGAACCAATAGTAAGAGTCATTGGTAGAAATCCCCTGGACGTAGTAAACAAGGTATTGAAAATTGCGCATTAAAGACCAGGAGAACATAGTGAATCAGCTTGAGCAAGCAAGAAAAGGTATAGCAACTAAAGATATAGAAGAGGTCGCTTCTTCTGAAGGGGTGGATCCTCAATTCATTATAGAAGGGATGGCAGCAGGACATATTATCATTCCCCGCAATAAAAACCATACAACTATCCCTCCAATTGGTATAGGGAAAGGGCTGCGCACCAAGATAAATGCTAACATCGGCACCTCGAAAGACCATCAGGATATAGAAGAAGAGTTAAAAAAGCTTCGGTTATCTGTTAAATCAGGTGCAGACACGGTTATGGACTTAAGCACGGGTGGTCCTCTGGATGAGATTAGAAACACCATTCTCAAGGAATCAACGGTTCCTATTGGAACAGTACCTGTCTACCAGGCCGTAATTGAAGCAGTTCAAAGCGATAAGGCAATGGTTCATATGTCTACCGAGCTGCTCTTTAAAGTAATTGAAAAACATGCCGAAGATGGGGTTGACTTTATCACTGTTCACTGTGGATTAACACGGGAATCGGTAGGAAGGCTTAAGAGAGAAGGACGGTTGATGGATGTAGTCAGTCGGGGAGGTGCATTTACCGTTGAGTGGATGGCCTACAATAAAAAAGAAAATCCCCTTTATGAACACTATGATAGATTACTGGACATTGCTTATGAGTATGATCTCACTTTAAGTCTGGGAGATGGGCTGCGACCGGGCTGTCTGGCTGATGCAACCGACAGAGGGCAGGTCCAGGAACTGATTATATTGGGAGAGCTGGCAGAACGCGCATGGGCTAAAGATGTGCAGGTGATGATTGAAGGACCAGGACATGTCCCCATTCACCAGATTACAACTAATGTTCAACTGCAAAAACAACTCTGTCACGGTGCCCCTTTTTATGTATTGGGACCACTGGTAATTGATATTGCCCCAGGATATGATCATATTACCTCAGCCATAGGTGGTGCCCTTGCTGCCTCTGCAGGTGCTGATTTTCTATGTTATGTTACACCCTCGGAGCACTTAAGGCTTCCTACCATAGAAGATGTAAAAACCGGTGTTATCGCCTCTAAGATCGCTGCTCATGCTGCTGACATTGCTAAAGGGGTTAAAGGTGCCATGGAAAAAGATATAAAAATGGCAGAGTGCCGAAAAAAAATGGATTGGAAACGGCAGATTGAGCTATCCCTGGACCCTGCTTTAGCAGATCAACTTCGCTCCACCAGTCAGCCAGCCGACAAAGATGTCTGTACCATGTGTGGAGAATTCTGCGCAATTAAACTGCTCAACAAAGAAGAGCGCTGGAAATATTTTGATAATTTTTAACTCTTTGACTAATAGCTCTTGACTGCCGATTTCTGGCTACTGTGAATTTTCCCAAAGCTTATTCAAATAGCAGCCTATGACATTAGGAATTCTCTCCTTAAGATCGGCAACCGTTTCTCTCCTTTTAATTATACTCTGTTGTTCCCTTTACACATTTCAAAGAAACAATATCTGGAAAGATAATTTTGCTCTCTGGGCAGATTGTGTAAAAAAGTCACCACAAAAAGCAAGACCCTTAAATAACCTGGGGAATGCCTATCGTGACCGAAAATTATATGATCAGGCCATCACGCACTACCTGCAGGCCCTTAAACGCTGGCCTACTTACTCTTTGGCCCATAACAATCTGGGTGTTGCCTATGGACTTAAAAAACTATATTCTCAGGCGTTGAAGGAAATTAGTCTGGCTATCAAACTCAACCCTGGCTTCTCACGCGCCTATAATAACCTGGCCAATGCCTACAAGGCTTTGGGTCAACATGATAAAGCACTGGAGCAGTATCACTATGCCATCAAACTCAATCCAAACCATCCGGACATCTACTATAATCTGGGAAATACCTATGCAACCAAAAAACAATATGATCGTGCTGTAGAGGCCTATTTTAAATCTCTTTCACTGAAACCAGACTCACCCAAAGCGTATCTTAACCTGGGCAATGTTTACAGCCGTCAAGCACAATGGGAAAAAGCGCTGTCAGCTTATAAAAGTGCCATTGATTTAAATCCTGATTACACCGAGGCTTATAACAACTGGGGAGCTACGCTTAATAAGCTCAAAAGGTATGAAGATGCTAGAGAAGTACTTGAAAAGGCAAGAGAGCTTAAATCTAATTTCTTCGAGACCTACAACAATCTGGGCAATGCCTATAGCGGGTTAAAACAATATGGAAAGGCCGTTGAATGCTATCAATATGTAATAAAACGCAACTCGAACTCTTTTTCAGCACATTATCATCTTGCCTCTATCTACCTTGAGCACATAAAAGATAAACAAAAAGCCCTTTATCATTTTAAAAGGGCCCTTCAACTCAGTCCCGATCAATCCACCGCAACTGCTCTTAAGAAAAAGATTATAGTATTGGAAAATATGTAGCTATTTTTAGCTTCATAAAATCCTAATTTCAGAGAAATATCTCACGGTTTGGCTATCCTATTTTTATCGTTTCGATAAACTGGGTATCTACATCCAGTTTTCAAAACATTAGCTAAAAAAGTTCTCTTATCAAAACTCTTATATTCTTCAATTGTGAATGGTAGAGCCTCGATTAAACTATTATAGTTTGCTGCTATAAGAGAGAGATACTGCATATTTTCTATATGTATTTTATTAGAAAACCAATCTGAAATTATTGCTAAATCAATGTCACTATGTTCTTTTGGTTTTCCCCGAGCATACAAACCAAATAAAATGACATCGTATATCGGTATTTCATTTTCAAGTATAGAAACAAAACCCTGTATAATTTCATCTAACTTATCTTCTGATAGAGCCATTCAAAAATCTCCTTCGTCTTCTCATAGATTTCCTCACCCCCTTCTTTATTGACAATTTCCGACAGACTTTCTTTATAGTCTCCATAACGAGTCTCAATGCAGTAAGGTGTTAACTCTGCACCCTGCACCAATCACAGCTCTTTCACAAATAACAATGTGGTATTCAATCTCACAATTTTTATCTATCTTTGCTGTCTTATGAATATGACCTTCCACCTAACTCTCCTAATTTACGGCACCCACCTCATCTTATCCTTAAAAAGCTTAAAATATAAATAAGCAGTATCCCCTTGAAAAATATATAATATAATTTTAATGATTCGGATAAAATTCCAGACAAACCTACCATGCAGCAAATTGTGTTTTAAATTATACTTCTTTATAAGTATATTAAACTCTTTCTTTGCCACATTCCGTATAGTAGAAGTTTTAGAACTGCTATGCACTCTAAATGCCGCCAAATATTCTCTTATAAACTTAAATCTCACCTTATGCAAGGCAAACTTTATAAACAGATCATTATCCATACAGAATTTTAAAGAGGTATCTAATCCTCCAACTTTCTCATAGGCTTCACGTCTCCAAAATGACGCTGGCTGATAAATACCAAACCCTCCATAAAGAGAACCTAACCTTACTATAGATGTGGTACAATGAGTTAATCTCCTTTCGGAAATCAACACATCTCTTCCATCAATTATATATTTGTTACCATAGACAACCTCTGCCTCTTTCTCATCTCTAAAAACCTCTTCTACTTTATATAAAGTACCCGACAAATATATATCATCGCTATTAAGCCATGCTAAAATTCCTCCTGTACTCCTTTGAAATCCTTTATTTATAGCATCGCTTTGCCCGTTGTCCTTTTCACTCACCCAAAAAGCCAAATATCTCTCATATTTTTTTATTATCTCTACACTCCCATCTGTTGAACCACCATCTATTATGATAAATTCAAGATTTGGATAATTCTGATTCAATACAGAAAGAATCGTCCTTTCTAAAAACTCCCCCTGATTGAAAGAGGGAGTAACAATAGAAATCCTCGGCCAAGAATGGTCTCTATTTAAAAGGTCCTTTTTATTAAAAAGTGGCTTTGATACAAATCCTCTTATTTCTTCAGAAGTAAGTGTTCTCACCTATCTATTCCTGTCAATTACCCACTAAACAAGCTTCACTCATTGATCTGTGCAATCTACTGGTAGTGCCGACTCTGATGCATGTAAATAACTGCCCCTTGCAGCAGCATCCACCCGCATTAAAAAACCACTATTGTAGGTATTTTTTGAGCTTCCTTAACCACCCGACCATAGTATTGGGCATAATCAAACTCATTACCAGGTTGACTAGATTCCCTGTATCACGCCATGATAAGAAGTGAGTAGAAGCTTTGAACATTGACCAGGCACCTCTCACGTCTCCACTCTGAGCCAATAAAATAGCATTACCAAGTATCTTATCAGAGAAGTAGCGTTTCCAAAAAATACGTCCTCCCTTCTCTCCATACCACCCATAAACTTTTTTCTCCCACTTTCTGTTAAAGATCCTGAAGGCCTCAATACGTTTACAGGCATCTGTCATCATCCTTGGTCTATCGTCCTCATAAATAATAACACATGCTTCCCTTAATACCCTTGCATTATAATTCATATCCGCCATTTTCATCCAGATATCATGCTCATTATGCGCAGGCAAATCTAAATCATATCCACCCATCTCTTCGAAACAGGTTCTTCTGAAAAGATGAGATGATGGTACAGTACTTAATCCACTATTCAAAATACCGTTTCTGATATTACCATCAAGTTTAGGCATGTTTATCAAGGGTATCCTGTTACTGTCCACAAAGATTTTCGCTCCACAAGTAATTACCGCACAATCCGGTCCTAATCTCTGAGCTAACTGTACTTGTTTTTCAATCTTCTCTGTCTCCCATTGATCGTCATCATCTAAAAATGCTATGTACTCTCCCTTTGCATTTTTGTTACCTGTCATTCTCGCTGTTACACCACCTTTGTTTTTGTTGTGTCGCACGTATAGTAACCTATTGCCAAAGTTCCTCACCAATGCTTCTGTTGCGTCATCTGAAAAATCATCTACAACAATGAGCTCAATATTCTGATAAGTTTGATTGAGGACACTTTCTATGGCACGGGGAACCAATGCACATCGGTTACGCGTCGTGATCACCACACTTGCTAATCCTTTAACGAAATTCTCCATTTTACTTTTTCTCAAAAGCGTTTACCATTGCAACAACTTTTTGGATTTCGACATCTGTTAAAAAAGGATGTATTGGCAGTGATATTACTTCATTCGAAAAAGCAATAGCATTCCTGTAGTGACCATCATCATAACTACCACTGCTAAAACACGGCTGTCTGTGTAAAGGAGTTGCATAGTGAACCATCGTTTGAACATTATTTTGGGAAAGAAAGGACCTAAGATCATTGCGATATTTTGATCTTATGACAAACTTATGATATACATGGCAACTGCCCTCTTGTTCATACGGTAAAATGCAGGCATTACTGATGTTATTGCGGTAGTAGTCTGCAATTTCTCTTCGACGGGTCAGCCACTCTTCATTCAGCCCCAGTTTATAATTTAAAATTGCGGCTGTTAAACTTGGCATTTGTGAATTGTAGCCAAGGCACACAAAGTCGCCACCATCCCTGCCGTGATAACGCACCTGTGCAATCTTCTCAGCTAACTCCTGATTGTCAGTTAACACCATCCCTCCACTTCCCGGAGCACCAATTACCTTTGTCGGATCGAAGCTCACACAACTTAACAGACCGAGTGATCCGGCTTTTCTCCCCCCATAACTTGCACCAAATGCCTGTGCAGCATCTTCAATAAGAATAAGATCATGGGAATTGGAAAAATACTCTATATCCTCAGGACTTCCCATTTTCCCAAAAAGGTGAACAAATATAATAGCTTTCGTCTTAGCTGAGACTAGCGAATCTGCGTTCTTCAAGTCCATATTGTATGATTCATCTATATCTACAAAAATCGGCTTTGCACCAATCCTGAGAATACAAGACGCTGAGGCTATAAAGGAATAATCCGTAACAAGAACCTCATCTCCAGCCTCAACACCCGCACTCAGGAGAGAAAAATATAGTGCATCAGTACAGGAATTGACTGCAATAGCATACGTGCGATCACAGAAAATGGCGGTATTCCGTTCAAATTGTGATACTTCTTCCCCCTGTAAAACCTTGCCATGTGAAAGCACCGCATACACAATGCTCATGTATTCTTCTTGCAGAATCTGGAAATCTCTGTCTAATCCAAAAAACGGTATTGTATAGTCGATTATTTGTGAAATAGCACTACCTCCTCTATTTGTTCATGCGAATAAGCTTGGCGGGAACTCCAGCCACTACTTCGTGATCCTTAACATCCTCCGTAACAACCGCTCCCGCAGCAACAACACAATTGCTGCCGATGGTGATCTTCGGTATTACAGTAGCTCCGGTATAAATATAGGTTTTTTCTCCCACTATCACGGTACCACCTAAGGAAACACCTGGTGCTATATTACAATAATCCCCTATCTGATTGTCATGCTCAATAACTGATTGTGGATGGATAATTACATGATTGCCAACAATAGCATTGGGCTGCAGTGTCGCATGAGGACTAATTATACACCCCCCACCTATCTTACAAAAGGGCGATATTACAGCCCTTGAACTAATACTGTTACCAAATGAAAATCCATAGTTTGATAACAATTTAACCGCCTTACTCTTTTTCTCCATATCTCCATGTGCTACAATTATCTTTATCTCACTGGTTGAAAATCGTTTAGTTACTTCTTCAATTCCACATAAAACTTCTACACCGTTTATGTTCGTACCAATCATCAGGCCGGTCTCCATATCAACCGCCCCGATAATATCGTAATTCTTATCAATACAAACACTATCTATTACATAACGAGCCTGAGAACCACACCCAATGATCAGAAGTCTGTGCATGTTTTCTCCTAACCTTTAGTTATTCGAAAAGCCTCTTCCAGGTATTCAGCATATTTTACTATCCCCTCCTCGAGATCGTGCGTAGGTAAATATCCCAAAAGAGTCTTAGCCTTTTCAATATCCAACGCTCCCCTATCAGGACGAAAGCTGTCACCTTCAACATAGTCAATCTCACTATTGGGATACACTGCCATGATAACCTCCAGCAGTTCTTTAAGGGTTCTGCCCCTTCCCCTGGTTATATTAAAAACCTGGTTGTGGGCTTTCTCCGAAAAGGTAACCAACTTTATCCCTTTGGCTACATCTTCGACAAAGGAAAAATCCAGAACTGTCTGTTCTGCGTTCTTTGCTCTAATCTTCTCCCCTTTTACCGCATTGGTCAGAAAAATTCCAACCACTCTTCTATTGTTGTCAGTAGGACCATATATTGCGGATGGCCTCACAATTGAATAAGGCATGTCATACCGCTGAGAATACACTTTCACCATATATTCTCCCGCCAGTTTCATTCCTCCATAAATCTCTTTAGGTTCTTTTGCACAATCTTCCGGTATCGGGACTTTTTTGAAATCTCCATACACCATACTTGAAGAGATGTACACGAATCTGGAAAGATAATTTCCATCACGCAAAACCTCTAGAAGGTTTACCGTACCCCCCACGATAGTGCCAAACGCTTCCTCACTATACTCTATAGCCATATTCGCCAAAGGTAAAGCCGCGAAATGAACCACAAGCTCCGGCTTTATACTTGAGAACTTTCTTCTCAACTCATCTTTGTTATTGGTATTGCACCTTACTACCTCAGCATTATTTATAAGCTTTTCAAACCTGTAATTAATATTATACGCATAGAGAGGTTTGATAGGAGGGAGTATATATTGATTAAACGCATCTAATACAAAAACATCATGGCCCTCTTCCGTAAGTATTTTTACCAGATGTGAACCAACAAAACCTGCTCCTCCGGTAACTACTACTCTGGACATTCTTACCCCCTTTGTAGAAGTTTATTGATAAATTTAAACCACTTATCTATTCTTATATTTAACAATGATATAATTCTTAACGCACAACGCAAAGCACTTTTGCCCTCATTTAATTTTACATATGCTCTTATCATATCATATAATATTTTCGACTCAGCCTCAGGATATGGCTTAAAATCTTCCCGGAATTTAGACAATCTCATCATGGCTGATTTTATATGATTTCTCAAACTCTCTTTTGAATTAACGCCTATTCTGTCTAAGTGTCCTATATGTACCTTGCACAGTATCTCGGAAACGTAATCCACCTCAAAATGCTTCGCAATTCTCCGGATAAAGTCTCCATCATTACCCCTGGGAAGTTCTTCGTCGAAGTATCCGACCTTGTTAATTACCTCTCGTTTTATGATAATGGTAGGACATCCACCAATTGCCTGTCTGTCTAGCATTTCAACAAAAACATTTCCGCGAAGCTTCGGAGCGCACACGTTAATAGACTTTCCATTATGGAAATATTCCATCCACGCATACACTAGCCCCGTTTCCGGTGAAGAGTTTTCAATAATTGGCATCTGCACTTCCAGTTTATTGACCGTCCATTCATCATCGTCATCTAAAAAAGCAATGTATTCCCCCTTGCTAGCCTTTATTCCAGTATTTCTTGCCGCTGATGCTCCTTTTGATGTGTCGTGCTTGAAAAAACGAATCCGAGGGTCATCATATGAGGCAATGACTTCATCGGTGTTGTCGGTTGAGCCGTCTGAAACAATGATCAGTTCAAAATCTTCGTAGTTCTGCCTCAGGACACTGTCGACAGCACGGTGAAGCATTTCCTCCCGATTGTGAGTCGGGATTATAACACTGACATGAGGCAAAGTATTTGCATTTGAAGTTTTTGAATCATTCCTCATAGAATACGCCTGAATAGATTTACACACTGCAGATAGTTGGCTAGGAATAATAAATGAATTTTCTTCAGAAATGTAAGGTCTTTTGCCTTAAGGCAATCAAGTTGTGGTAGCCAATTTCTCCACGAAATGCGACCGTGAGCTAGCAAACCTAACTGCTCAAGTTTTTTCTGTCCGATAGCGATCCGTTTTGATTTCTTACGGATTTTACTGAATGTTGAACGGGCTGGATGCTTTACGATGGCGTCTGGAATGTAAATGAGTTTTTCGTTTTTCTGGGTGAGGCGCCGTCCAAACTCATAGTCACCTCCGGATATCAAGTCGTTGCGAAATAGACCGTACGTCTCGAAAAGACGACGTGTAGAAAAAAAATTGGCGGTCGCACCAAATCCAGCGCTTTGCACAAAAGCTTTTTGATTCAATTTTCGTTTCGAATCGAAATATTCGTACACATTAGGCTGGTCACTTTCAAAAAAAAAGGAGATGTGTCCCGCGCCGCATGTCGCGTTCTCCCGTTTAAGTGCTCGCAACCCAGCCTCTATCCATTGTGGTTCAGGAACACAGTCAGAATCTGTAAAAGCCAATATTTTACCTTTAGCTACTTGTATTCCCTTATTTCGTGCGGCATATGAACTCTGAATCTCATCTTCGATTACCATGTGAATGAACTGACGATAATTGCGGCAGTACCACTTAACTGTGTTTTGCGTATCATCATTGGAACCGTTATCAGCAACAATGACTTCAAAATTATTTTTAGAATACGTCTGATGAAGCAATGCCTCAAGACACACATTGATATTTTGCGCGTCATTGTAAACCGGAACGATGATCGATGCAACAAGAGACATGAAATATAACACCTCATTACAATTAAATATTCATCTCTATCTTCTCCAGGAAATCCAAGGGAAGTCTTGTAATTTCGTAGATACGAGCCGTGTGTGTCACAGGGTCTTCATTATTTCTGCTCATCATATAAGTATTTTTATCAAAACAATACTCAAATTGCTTAGAAATCCAGTACCGGGCATCTTCAACATTCTGTCCTTTTTCTCCATCCAGCAGCACATACTTTGAAAACGGCACCTCGAATCCCGGAGGATTATAGGGAAATCCGAATTTGTTGTCGTTTAAACCATTTATATATTCTTCGGACTCAAGGAAATCTATACATTTTTTGAAAGAATCTGACTGCCAGAACGGGTGCTCAGGAATCTGTTCTTTTAATATGCCAAAGGCATAGGTGTTAAAAGCATGATAGCCTATAGATTTATACACCATCTTCTTGTGTTTTTTTTTCTCCTGTTGTTCACCTGTCAAATAGCTATCTGAAAAAAACACCTTCCTAAAAATTGTATTCGCGTTTTTGATAAACCGCTTTATATTTGCTTCGAGATTGTATTCTTTTCCTTGTTGACCATCAATAAGATGATCAATAGGATGATAAATCAATCCGTTATCCATAACTGCGAGGTTGCGGCTCAGGCAATCCATAAAACGGTTGATTCTTTGAATGATGGTACTTCTTTGCTGTCCCTTATGTAGCGAAGCACAGGCTGCAAACCAGAGTTGATGATTAAAAGTTGCGTCAAATCTGAAGATCTCGCCATCAATTTCGAGCCTGTTCCACAGCCCAAAGTCGCTATTAAAAGGATGTTGGAAAAAGACCTGCTCGGCCAACTCTGAATATTTCTCGTGCCCCAGGCAAGCCGCCGCCTTCGCCAACGCTTCGAAAGTCCACGCCTGGCCGATCAGACCATTGCACTTGTCCTTTCCCGTCTTGTTTCGATGATGAAAAGAATAACCGTGGGGCCGAGCTTCTTCGGAGCAAATATACGCTACGAGATCTCGTACAGTGTCACAGTACTTGATTTGGCCCGTCCATTCAAAAACGTTTGCGAAGGTAATCAACCAGTGAGCCCGATTGCGGACGGGCGTTTCGGGGTCATGGTAGGGCCCGTTATGTCCCGCGCGAATGAACTCGTTCGGATTCTCCAGTGCCTTGTCGGCTATCTGTACAAGTATATCAGCAATATACATTTTTCAAATCTATCATTGCAGCTTTAATAGTGGCAAGGCCCTTAAATTTATACAGTAATCCCCAATTGTTAGCAGAAGAATCTGCTACTCACTCTGGTGCAGCGTGGGAGTAGTAAGGGTTTACCTATATGCGACGACAGACATGAATCTTTTCATGCTTATGAATGCCATAACGGGTGATGGTCTCACTAGGCAACTTCGCTGCAAAATCATCCAGCACTACCTCAAAACCCGCCTTACGAAGAAGATTCACAAAATCAGGTCCGTAGCGACGAACATGGTCTGGATGCCCAAAGTGCGCGGCACGTGTTTCTGGTGTCGTAATGGTCTTATCTTCTATGATTTGTTCTGCCCAAATTGGAACCTGAATAATAGCTCTTCCTGTTGGTCTTAAAATACGGCAAAGCTCTTGTGCTGCTTTGAAATCGTCCTGGATATGCTCAAGGACATGATAGCAAAGAATAAAATCAAGCGAAGCGTCATCAAATTTCAAATCAGTGATATCCATTAAGTGCGTAGGGTTTCGGTGTGGGGTAATGTCAATCGATACGTAGTCGATATCCGCATCATGGAAAAAGGCATTATAAATAAACCTATTTGGTGCAATATCTAATACTCGTGCGCCTGGCTTTAAAATGTTTGGTTTATCTTTTAAATAAAACCATAATAAACGGTGCCGCTCACCAGCGCCGCAATTGGGACACAAGGCGTTGGCGACACAGATCCAATCCATGGCCAATAAACGTTTTCCATCGTCACTTTGCCAAAATGGTCGGTCCAGAGCCCCGGAGGGACGGAAACGATCAAACGACATCCCACAAAACGGGCACTCCACGTTATCCCCGGCGTATATTTTAATTCGGCGCCGGCGTTGATATTCTCGCCGAGCCTTTTGGGTAGAATTCAACACTGGTTTTAAAACAAATTTGGCCAAATTTTTGGGTAATCCCATATCCCGTGCTACTCCCCGCAATGAGTAATTTGTCGCTCAACTTCTAACGCGATATGTGCGGCACATAGTTGATGTTGCAAGCTGATAGGCCATTGGCTCTCTGTTTTCACAGCTCGAGCAAAAGCGGCGATTTCAGCGAAGTGCCCTTTGTCACCTGAATATTTCTGTCGTTTGTTTTGTGGGCCGAAAAATTCTAATTCCTCATAATCGTTCATGACAAGCACAGATTCGTCAAGATATCCACGCATATGTTCTTTAGGATAGGTTTTATGTCCCAATGTTGTGTAGGTCAAAGTTGCCAGGGAACCATCAGTAAATGATATCGTCGCAGTAAAGTTTTCGTTCGGGCTATGATCATTACCTGAAACACCAGCGTGGCTCACGGTAATGCTTCGTGGAACACTATCGATTAAATATAAAAATAAATCATAAATATGACAGGCCTCGCCAAGATTGCGTCCACCGCCTTCTTCTGTACGAAGCCAATGGTCAGGGGAGAGTGCTCCGGAGTTTACCTCATAATTAATAATAACGGGAGACTGACGTTCTTGTATGATCGATTTGGCATCAACCATGAGTTGAGAAAATCGCCGGTTATACCCCGTCATAAGCATGGGCTTGTTTTTGGTGTTATCCTGATAGAAGGCCTTAATTTGGTCCAATTCATCCATCGTCAAAGCCAATGGTTTTTCCACAAATACGTTCTTTCCGGTCTGGAGGGCCTTCAGGGTCATTTTGGCGTGTAAATTGTGGCGCGTGCCGATAATGATAGCATCCAGTTCTGCGTCTTGCAGCAACTCGTCGTACGAGGTGGTGGCATAGTCAGCGCCGTACTGTTCGGCCACTTGCATGGCAGTGGCCCCGGTGCGGCTCATCACCGCGGCCAGGCGCACCTCACCCTCCAAACTTTTGAGCGCGGGCAGATGGACCCGTTTGGTAAATCGGCCAGCACCGGCCATGGCCACCCGAATGATTCCCCCGGTTGCTTTTGGTCGGATCTGAACCAGGTCTACGCGGGTTCGCCTTTTCTCGGTCAGAAGTTTATCGTCAGGATATTTGATAAAGATGGCACAGGGTCTATCGGTGCCATCTTTTAGGCGTTGGTAGGCTTCAGGCGCGACATCCAGAGGGAACTCTTCAGTCATCAGGGCCAAGTCCAGCTTTTCTTCGGCCAGCAAGCGCAGATATTCCTCCATGTTGCGCTTTTCAGTCCAGCGGACGTAGGCGTAGGGGTAATCCAGTCCTTTCTCCTCATAGCGCTCGTCGTAGCGCCCCGGCCCGTAGGAGATTGAAGCCAAGAAATCTATCTCCTTACGCAAAAAAGGATTCTTTTGAATGTTCATAGGAACTAAGCCGACCACAACCACCCGACCCTTCTGGCGCGTGATCTCCATGGCTGTCTGCACAATCTCGTCGCTTTGAGAGGCCGCCGTGATCAGGCAGACATCAACTCCCATGTGTTTGGTAAAGCGATTGACCGGCCATTGAACTTTATCAGGGTCAGCATACGCTTCGTCAATGTCCAGCTCCTTGGCTCGCTCGACCTGTGTCGGGTCTATGTCGAAGCCGATCACTCGGGCGCCAGATAACTTTAACAGTTGTACGCTGATTAGACCCACCAACCCCAGGCCAATGACGGCCACTGATTCACCCAGATGAATTTCGGCCCGGCGCACGCCCTGCATAGCAACAGCCCCCACCGCTACCGAGGCCGCGTTCTTCATGTCGGCCTGCGGAGGGATCATGGTGACCAGATTCTCGGGGACGACGACGAGTTCAGAGTGAGTGGCTTTGTTTGCTCCGGCGCAGGCCACCCGGTCGCCCGGCTGAAATAGGGTCACCCCCGACCCGACCGCTACCACCCGGCCCGAACAGGAATAGCCGATGGAGACCATTGGCCTAGTGGATGAGTCCTTTGGCCCTAAGTAGTCGAACACAGTAGATACAGTTTTCTTAACCCCGTGATTGCGCAGGTAGTTGATCAGTTTGTTGATCAAGGCCGGATTCTGGGCCATACGTGTAACCAGACCGGGTGGCTGTGATCCCATTGCTTCCAGCGTGGCCATCTCCGTACCAGTGCTAATCAAAGAATACGCCACCTCAACCAATATGTGTCCAGGTTGAAGCAGCGGCGATGGCACTTCAATAACTTTCGCACCATTCACGGTAGAGAAAACTTGCTTCATTAAGACTCCTCTTCAGAAAAAGGTCCAAAATTATCAATCGCATACTGATAAATCTCCAGATCTGGTTTACATATTGCTCTAACCCTTTCCCCAACTTCAGGTGTAACCGATCTCCGATACGAATCTGATATAGGGTTTTTCTTTTTGTGGGGAACTTTCAGTTTAAATCCAAAACGATCTTCAAATTTTCTCTGGAAATCTTCTAAATGCTCTGTAAACCCTATGATCTCAAATTTGTGCAGATTTGCCTTTGCTCTATATATCGCTGGTTGAGAAGCATAGTCCTCTCCCTTTCTAACACCGCCCAGATATGCCACATACTGATGTCCAAGATGCTTTGCTCTTTCTGATTGTAGAAAGGTCATTATATCTTCATCTGTTCTTCCATAATCACGATGTACAAACCTGATGTAAAGGTAAGTTGAAAACCATCTTTCCACAGGATCCCGCAAGCAGGTAATAAACTTATACTTGCTGCCAAACTCACTATACGCTACTTTACTGAACGGGATGTGACCACTAATGAACTTTATTTTCTTGCCCATGAGGTACAAAAGCAAAAGCTCGCGATATTTTGGCACGTAGTAAGTCTCAGCCTCATCTGCAAAGTTATCTAATTCCTGATAAAAGGATTTTGCAGCTCTAAATGAAGGTGCTGAAGCAATGGTATAATTGGAAAAAGGAAACCATCTTTTAATTGCATCATCAATCGAAGTTCCCCCACACTTATGAATGTGTAAGAAGAAAAGGTCGGGGAAGTCATTATAGTATAGGTTCAGAGCTCTTTTCATGGGACTGTGTAAAAAAAGAACTCTATCTAAATTCCGATAACATATGCCCACCAAACGGGCACCCCATTTTACCATAGGCTTGACAATCCAATTCTGAATTTCTGTCATTTGGACACCCTTTCCATGATGACATTTATCATGTACGTAGAAGATAGCTGATTTAAAAGATGGTATTAAGACACGTCCAGTCTCTGGTTTGTCGAAAGAACGCGTGCTATATACTTCTGCCATTCATGATACTTTGATATCGGTTAGGTTAGTAATGATTCTTTCTGCTAGGGCAATCTGCTCTTTAGAGGTTAGGTCACTCTGCCTGAAACTACGAATATGAAATCCGAAAGGAGCACCCTTCCATATAAATTCTTCCCAGCCATACATGGTCGCGTCTACATAGCCACGCTCACGAAATCCATTGCGTGTATAGTATTCTGGCCGCTTTGGAAGATAACTAAAGCGATCAGGAAGCAATTTATTAAGGATCCTATTACTCGCTCGTTGAAAGACTTGTACAGAATCTTCAGAACTAGGTCTGTAAACTGGTTGGAGGCACTCAAAGCGAATCCTGGAAGACCAGTGATATCTACGGTAGATACGATATCCGGTATCTGGTTGCGTTCCGACTTGTATTCGGTGCTTCAGATCGTCAGCGAATCGGAAACCCAAACGGACACTACAGCGCGTGAGTGCTAGAAGGAAGTATTGCAAGATTTGTGATTGCAGTCGGTGTTCCTCTTTGTCATTCTGTTCTCCGGGTCTGAAGTCCAATGTCCCTATGTTAATCCGCTCTAGATCGATAAAGAGGCAGTGTACACAAGGAAAGTAGCGGTATTTTCTGATCCATTGTGGATGCCAAGGAGCACCAAAGAAGGCCAGGTCGTTCGCTTTCATATACCGAATGACATCATCAATCCATTTCTGCCGCACAATGTAGAAATCCGGATCAAGAAATACCAAGAACCTAGTATCCACGAATTTGATAGCCTTGTTCAGAGCAGCGCCATGGTGGTAGCTAGCTGGCGCCCACTTGTTGGCGTCCTTCTCATAACCGTTTAGAACGTGGAAATGATCGGAACTGAGATTCAAAGCGTCCAGTGACCCAGGTGGCGTATTCTCAACGACCAACCACGCTATCTTGTGGGAATGATTTAAGAGCGTCGTTAACTCCCAGTTCAGCTCAAGATGCTTCTTGCTATGAAATGATACTGAACATATTGTCAGGCTAGATTCGTACATAAATGGATTCCTTAGTAACCCATGAAAGCTAACTTCATAACATCCTATTCCAACTACTCACTACGAATGCCAACAAGATGCCGATAACTATAGATAGACCGAGATGATTGGTTGCCGCGTAACAGCTTACGAACAAAGCTCCTTACGAATCGCCTGACTGAGACCCTGCCATGATCAGGCCCAGTATCTATAACTGTATATGGAACGTCCAACACTTTTACTCTCGTCAAATCATAGTATCGAGATAGGACAGAGCTCACTGTAGTAAGCTGCGAATTATATCGAGACCTCTCCCGGTTTAAACTGTAGAGGTTGGGACACTCTAACTGATAAACCTTTCGCACATAATGATCGACCAACTCGGTGGTCATCTCTTGGAACGAAACCATGTTGATAGTCAAGTCAAGCTGCTCCACCCGGATGTCATCCAGGAAGTAATGCGGCAAAAAGATAAAGTCATAGGATTTATAATCTTTCAGAAGGGTTGCCATTGGTCCATCACCGTATGTAAGTACGGAAGCGGATGGGAATAACGTTCTTAGATAGACAGCAGAGAAAAGTAATGTCTGAGGTAAATCTATGATGATGTAAGTAATGTTCGGACACAATGTCTTGAACTGATAAGCAAATCCCCCCCACCCAGCGCCAATCTCCATGACGACCTTCTTCCCCTTCCCTGAGTTGGCGCGAAATTGCGCAAGCAGCCCTGCTTTGCTCAAGGCGATCAAAGACTCGTAGTATTTTAACGTGTCAACGTTGAACAGAGCACCATCAATTAGGTGGCCAAATCCCCCAAGTAGTGGAGACTCAGACACCAGCAAATTGCTGTCATCTTGTTGTCGCAGTACCTGCAACTTTCTGGCAAATGCTTCTCGCTGATGTGTATGATGGCCCCGATAGTCGAAGACGCGCACTCCGGTTAGGTGATAGCAATGATGCCTCAGCTTTTCGATTATTAGGGGAGAAGCATCAAGCATGTACTCAAAGCCTGCCAGTTCCTCTTCCCAATAATTGCTGAGATTGTCGGTGTGAGCAGCGACATGGTTTATCATCTTAAATACGACTTCACGTACTTCAAGGTAAATGCGATACTCTCTACTTCGTCTGGCATTCTCTACAGAATCCACTAAAGCACTATATCTCATTAAGACCCTCCATCATCATTCTTGCGCTACTTCACACGACGCAGCCACCCGTATTGGTGAAACGAAAATAGATTTCGCCGCCATAGCTTGTCATCTCGAACAAAGTTGCTGTTGTTTCTTAAGAACTCGTTTACTGCTTCAAGTGGACCAGGTCCGAAATCAGGGACAACAGGGTGTCCGTTAATATTCGTGTCCTCCACAACAAGGTAACAACCCACATCAACAAATCGGCTATATATTTCAAGTTCTCTTAAGACGTGTTCATAACTGTGATCCGAGTCCAATGACACCAGCCCATTTTGTGTGGTGAGAAGGTCTTCTACAGACTCAACCGTTTTGGCATCAACCGAGTCTCCCTCTATTAGGTGGATTCTTGAATGGCTGAGACTTCTAGCTTCAGCGGTAGTTTCAATATCTATACCTATCACTATTGCGTCTGCATCAGCACCGATCAAGTCCAAGATGTGCGCAAAGTATAGGATTGAACCTCCATACGCTACACCTGTCTGCAAGATAAAGGCTGGCCTCTCATGATGTATGAGTTCTTGATAGAGCAAGAGGTCAAATGGCAGCTGTCTTATTGGGTATCCGAGATATTTGTTCTTCCTCCAGCCCCTGGTATTATAGTATAGGCGATGGAATCTATCTATGACTATTCTATCGATTAGTCGAAATATATTGGAACTCAGACGAGACAACCTCATGTCTGCCAACCGTGGTTTTGTTTTCATATTTAGAATATACCTCACTCACTCCTATCCTAGAGCAATAGTATTCCCTGGCAAGAACGGGCGCACTATACTCCAGAGCAGTCAGTCTCCTCCTTGGTCAGGATTTGGTGGCTCGGCTCAGGTAATTGACATGGATTTCTTAACAAGTATAGCATTTAACAATGTTGGAAATAGAGCACAGGAATACTTACTACTCACAAGACCAAACCTCCGCATAATGCGCATAATCACAGTTGGGGCAAATATTTCCTGACGAGCGAGGTTGGCAGTGAGAGGTAACCTTTCCCCTCTGATTTTTGTGTAATAAAAGGACCTATCCTCTACTAGCTCACATTCAGGGAATAGAACTGATAAGGAAGCTGGGGTAAATCTCCAATAATCATCGGGAAATGTATGAATTTCCCAGACAAAAGGAACACTTATGAATATCACTCCTCTCTCGGCAAGGAATCTACTAATATTCTCTGCCATCTTAAGTGGATACTTGCAATGCTCTAGGACACTAAAACAAATTACAGTCTTAAACTTTTCAATCCCCATTTTGTTTTTTATCAATTCATAATCCGAAGTAAAATCACAAACAACATCAACGCCTTTACCCGGTTCCTGATCAACCCCTATGTAGGTTTCGGTCTTAAATAATTGTCTGAAGTCATTTGCATTTCCGTACTGTTTGCTTCCTACCTCCAAAATATGCCCTTCAACCATATGACGATTCTCAATTACGAAATCTAGTTGGTTTTGGTGTCCCGACATTAGCTTAGCTCCTGTCTTTTGGTAATCCATTGTAAGAGCGGGCGAACCACTCCGGGCATCTCTCCCCCCCAATCGCCACGCGCGGAATTGCCACTAGCATTATCCACTATCTGAAAGGCTATAACGTCTTGCTCACGTACATGCTTGACAGTCGGACTTATCGTGCTGATCCCAGCGAAAACAAACACGGTCCCTTCCGCCATGAGATTGGCGGGTATCCAGGCCATAGTGGTATAACATCCTGTGGGTCGAGGCTGTTGACGCCATTCAGGGTCTGTGTCTATGGCAGTGAAGATTACCATACCATACTGGTTGGTGAGACGAAAAACCGGTGTGAGTACGACATCAGGCTTGAGCACATTGTACCGCATTACGAGTGCAAAAGGTCGGCAAATATCAATCGCTTCACTTACCTTTCCATCTTCGTTCTGGACGTACACAGCTCGTAATCGAACTATATCGTCACCCGGTGCATTGTTGAGTTTACGCCATTCTCGCTTTGCCACAGTACCTAGATCAGACTGAAGATAGGTAGCTACAACCTGTTGAGAAGGCCCATCTTGTATAACCTGACCCTCATTCAACAATATCGTGCGTTGACACAGTCGAGTAATAGACGGCATACTGTGAGAGACAAACAACACCGTCCGTCCGCCTACTCCGATCTCACCCATCTTCTCCAAGCATTTCTTCTGAAAGCGGATATCCCCCACTGCCAGCACTTCATCCACTAGCAATATCTCCGGCTCCAAGTGGGCTGCCACAGCAAAGGCTAGGCGCACATACATACCGCTGGAATAGTACTTCACTGGTGTGTCTACGAACTTCTCGAGCTCAGCAAAGGCCACGATCTCGTCGAACTTGCGGTCGATCTCGTCCCGTTTCATCCCCAGGATGGCGCCGCTGAGATAGACATTCTCCCGCCCGGTCAGCTCGGGGTGGAAGCCAGTGCCCACCTCCAGCAAGCTGCCCACCCTCCCGTGGATCTCAGCACGGCCTTCGGTCGGCTCGGTGATGCGGGAGAGGATCTTGAGCAGCGTGGTCTTGCCCATCCCGTTGCGTCCAATGATGCCTACAACTTCGCCATGTTTAACCTCGAATGAGACGTCCTTAAGTGCCCAGATGAAGTTAGTTGATGGCTGATGGCTCGTGGCTGATGGCCGATGGTCGGTTCTTCTAGCCCGACGGCGGAAAGGTGAAGAGAAGGCATTCGCTATGCTCTCCCGAAGAGTCTTATAGCCTACAAACTGACCTACACGATAAAGCTTACCTAAGTTTTCTGCTTTGATGGCGATGTTGCTCATGGATTATCCTTGATAGGAGACCGATGACCGTGGACGGGAACACCTAAAGCTTTCCGAAAAGCTTGCAATTTAACAAAAATCTCGTGCCCAAATTCCCTTATTTCCATAAGTAAATCACTGGATAAATAGTCTCGTCGTTCTATGATATCCAAACATGCTATTGTCTCCAAATAGGATCTCAAAGCCAATCCAAGAAAACGGTTCTGCTCTGCATTGGTTTGTCCAGTTGAACCCTCTGCAATATTCAGCACGACAGAAGTTGCTGCTCGCTCTAATTGGTTCCGTAGATTGAATCGCTCTGAGACAGGTAGCTTGCTTGAACACCCATATATTTTGTCAACATAATCCAAAGCCAAACGGTAAACATCCAGACGCTGAAACTTGTATTTCATATATCCTCCGTTTCCAGTCTCTTGTCTCCTGTCTGCTTTCATATCACATCAGCAAAGGTTCTTTCACTACGTCGGAAATAAAACGCCCCTGAAATCAATACCACTATTACAATTATAACAGAGATGGCCATCAAAGAGCCAGGCGGCGCTTTACCTAAAAGAGCCCAGCGGAAACCCTCAATTACTCCAGCCATGGGATTAAATCCATATATTATTTGAAATTTCTCTGGCAGGAGGCTCGATGAATAAACCACTGGCGATGCAAAAAGCCATAGTTGAATTACAAATGGTATTACATAGCGCACATCGCGATATCTTACATTTATTGCCGAGAGCCATAGGCCCACTCCTAAAGCAGTCATCAACGTTAGAAGGATAAATGCTGGCAACCAGAGTATTTGGATAGTGGGAGGATAACCATAATAAAACATCATACCGATCAAAATAGTAAAGGCGATAGCAAAGTCAACCAGAGGGGAGAGGATACCAGAAAGGGGCATAACCAGCCTGGGGAAATATACTTTCCGAACGAGATTAGCATCCTGAACAAGGATGTTGCTTGAACGTGTTATGCCTTCAGCAAATAAGGTCCAGGGAAGCAATGCAGCATAATTAAACAGTGGATATGGGACCCCCTCTGAAGGAACTTTCGCCAGGTTGCCGAAGAATAGAGTAAATACTACCATCATAAAAAAGGGCTGGATAATTGCCCAAGCAGCACCCAGGAGTGTTTGCTTATAGCGTACTTTAATCTCCCGCCAGGTGAGAAAATACATCAGTTCGCGATAGATCCATAAATCCCTTAAGTTTATTGGTATCCAACCCCTTGTGGGACGAATAACCACCATAGGCAATGAATTTATATTTGATTCACGCTTAAAGATATTCGCTTTCATTCCTCAGTTACCACTTTTCATATTATTCTAACAAACTTCACTTATCAGGCGTAATATACCATTAAGCTTAACGATACTCTTTTTGAAACCACTCTATGGTTCTTTTCAGTCCTTCTTCCAAAGAGGTTTTTGCCTTGAAACCAAATTCTCTTTCTGCCCTGGAGGTATCTAAACATCTTCTAGGCTGACCGTCGGGTTTGGAAGTCTCCCAAATAACCTCGCCCTGAAAGTCAACAAGTTCAGAAATTAATGCGATTAAATCACTAATTACAATCTCATAACCAGCGCCAAGATTTACTGGATCCGACGTGTTGTATTTCTCTGAAGCTAAGAGAATACCTTCTGCTGCATCTTCCACATAAAGAAACTCTCGCGTGGCCTTACCTGTTCCCCACACAGTAATTTCTTCTTCTTTTTTATAGTTAGCCTCTACACATTTTCGGATAATAGCGGGAATAACGTGGGAAGTCTCCAAGTCAAAGTTATCACCTGGTCCATAGAGGTTTACCGGAAGAAGATAAATCGCATTAAAGTCATACTGCTGCCGATATGCCTGAGCCTGGATGAGGAGCATCTTTTTGGCCAGTCCATAAGGAGCATTGGTTTCCTCAGGATATCCATTCCAGAGATCTACCTCATTAAAAGGAACAGGAGTAAATTTGGGATATGCACAAATAGTACCAATAGCAACAAATTTCTCAATCCCCGTCTTTCTCCCTACCTCCATCATCTGTACACCCATCATAAGATTGTCATAGAAGAATTTTCCAGGATTAGCACGATTGGCACCAATCCCACCAACTCTAGCCGCAAGATGGATAACTATATCCGGCTTTGCATCCCTATAAACTCTCTCTACTGCTTCCATTTCAACTAGATTATAATCCTCAGCTCTCGGAATAAAGATACGGTCGCAACCCCTTTCTTTTAATTTCTCTACCAAAAAAGAACCTAAGAAGCCAGCACCCCCGGTTACCAAAATCTTCCTGTTTGACCAAAAGTTCATCTCTTATCTCACTAAGCAATCAAGTACTGTTCAAAACTTCAATACAGAGCACGGGGAATTTAAAAAAATATTCAATTAACTGTAGAGTTAAACTTTTTTCATGCAGTTTCGAATACTTTAGTTCATCTCTCAATCAACCTGTTCTCTGCCCAGCGAATGCCATGTTTCTGCAATATCTTTTTCCCATCACCTTTAGGGGTGAGACCGGTAGATTCCACATCTGCATCTATCATTATCTTTACCAAGTCCTCAAACATCACTTTAGGTTCCCAATCCAATCTTTTTCTGGCTTTAGAAGTATCGGCAAGAAGATACCCTACCTCGGTAGGCCTAAAGTAGCGAGGGTCAATTTCGACAACAACATCTCCATGTTTAATATTTAACACACCCCTTTCTACTTCTTTGACAATTCCTTTTTCACCAAGACCGCTTACCTGCCATGCTATCTCAATACCTGCGTAACTAAAAGCAAGCTCCACAAACTCCTTTACTGAGTGACTTTCACCCGTACCAATTACATAATCATCAGGCTCATCCTGTTGCAAGATAAGTCTCATACATTCAACATACTCTGGAGCAAATCCCCAGTCTCTTTTGGCCTCTAAGTTACCCAGATAGAGTTTCTTTTGCTTTCCTGCAAGAATATTAGCTATAGCTCTGGTAATTTTTCTGGTAACGAAAGTTTCTCCCCTCCTTGGGCTTTCATGGTTGAACAGTATCCCATTGCAGGCAAACATTTTATATCCTTCTCTGTAATTTACTACCATCCAATAGGCATAGAGCTTTGCACAAGCATAAGGACTTCTCGGTTTAAAAGAGGTATCTTCATTCTGGGGAGGAGACGAGGTACCAAATATCTCCGAAGAGGAGGCTTGATAAAATTTCGTCTTGGTACCACTCCTCCTTAAGGCCTCAAGTAATCTTATGGTTCCAAGAGCTGAAATATCTCCTGTATACTCTGGCATGTCAAAACTTACTCGAACATGGCTTTGCGCACCCAAATGATATATTTCATCTGGCTCAATGTTATAAATAATATTAGTAATCTGTTCGGCATTTGATAAGTCCCCATAATGGAGAAAGAGTCTTGCATTCGGCGTGTGAGGATCAACATAAATATGTTCAATTCTCTCAGTGTTAAATGTGCTTGCCCTCCTTATAATTCCATGGACTTCATACCCTTTTGATAAAAGAAGTTCAGCAAGATATGAACCATCTTGACCAGTAATACCGGTAATGAGAGCCTTTTTCATTCTTACCCTCCGTATTAACTATTGTAATCCATAGTGTTCATTTTTTGAACAATACCATCAAAAAAATTTATGTCAAGTTCATTTTCATCTATTTTTAACCACGAAGCTCACGAAGGTTTACAAAGTGTTGAAATGTTACTTAGCCACAGATTTCACAGATTTTCACAAGAAGGTATTTACAAAAACGCAAACTCACCTATGGCTTCAGCAACTGAAAAAGTTCTGTTTTTCAAATAGCTAATTCTTTATATCTAAAATCTTAATAATCTGCGTTTATCTGCGTCCGAGAAATAAATTTCTCATAGTATAAATCCAGTGTTCAATTATTGAACATTGTAAACTAATATCGGAATATGTCAAGATTTTCTTTAATATTTTGTAGTTATTCACCACAGGGAACACGGAGATGCACGAATCTGCAACCACGAAGTTTACAAAGTGTTGAAACAAAATGACAAAACATGTAGATTATAAAGGCTCACATCTCAATCTTATACAAGAATCTTTTGAACGGCATCAATTATCTTTTTTGCATATTTGATACAGGTATTAGCATCTTCTTCACTATAAGCTTCATCTGGGGTAATATCCGGCAGGCCGTTTGGATACCTTGTAGGAATGTAGAATCGATCAAGAATAGTTGCTTCCCTTTTGAGGCTGAGTAGCGAGTTATAAACTTTTAAGTCAATATTTTCCAAATCATCAATCAATTTTTTTATCGAATGGCCCCAGGGATCAGCATCAACAAAATACCAAACTGATTTCAAAGCCTTCTCTCCTGCTTGCTGGGCATGAAAGCACGAGTGTGCAAACTTCCCATTCTTTTCCAAAATTACAGCCGTATCCAAATCATCTGAAGCTGTTTTCAACCAGCGCTGAGCCTCATTCTTATTTTTATCAATGCTCATAAATAATTTTCCCTTTATACAAAATATCCTTAATAAAATGCCGGTGTGAAATTTTTTCCAGCTCTTCAGGCGTATAGATTAGTATGTCAACAGCATATCCCTTGAAAGTGCTGTAAATTTCATCAAACTGATCGTACCGCTCAAAGAACCGTTTATTCGTATCCATAATAATCATCAAATCCAAATCACTTTTCCTTGTTTCTTTGCCGATGGCATAAGATCCAAATAGAAAGGCTTTTTTAACCTTACATTTTTGAAATATTGGAGTAAGTAATTCTTTGATTTTTGTAATACTATTATTTTTTTTCACTACATTTTCATCTCATTATTCAATTGGATATTTAAAGCTTTTATTACTTCTGGAAATAATACCTAATATGATAACCACGAAACACACGAAGAGTAGCCACAGATTACACAGATTTTCACAGAATTTCACCTTTTCTCTGTCTTCCTTTTTATAATACTCTCTATAGTCTCAACAAATTTTAGGGCTTCATCATGCCAATTACTGACCTCATTCAAGTCAAAACGGAATAAGTCGGCATAATCACCCTTTTGTCTATTGTCAAATAATTTGTCATACATTTGAGCTAATTCTGGATTTACTAAACCAGTTTTAACAAAGTTTTGGTGAAAGAGAGAACGAACACCACTATGTTTAGCAGAAGATAGTCCATCCAAAAGTAACAAAGCAGAAACAGCGTAAAAACAGGCATAATAAAGACGATTAACAAAGGTATTAGTATAACCCTGTTCGATGAGAATTTTAGCTTCCTCAAGAGATTCACGACTTCGCTCAAGCCGATAATTTACTAAGATAAGGGTTTCTTCGTTCATAAAACAATACCTTCCCTTTGAATATTTTGACATAGTGGCATTGCATTATATAATGTAGAGTTCCAATCTTTTTCCCTCATCAGAATAACAGTTAATACAGCCCCTGTTTCAAGCTCTATTGAAAATAACTGCCGACGGAAAACATCCTCTCTATCAATGGTGACTTCACCATCTGTTAAAATAAGCAAATCATAATCTGATTCTGGTTCAGCATCTCCTCTTGCTCTCGAACCATAAAGAATAATTTTTGCAGAAGATTCAATGTTTTTGATAGCATTGCGAGATCTTTCCAATATATCCATTTCTAATTTATTTATAGCCTTATGGTCTTTCAGTTGTTTCATATTTTAACCAACTTACAAACAACCACTAAGGTCACTAAAGACACAAAGTGTTAAAATGTTTAGCCACAGATTGCACGGATTTTTACAGGATTTTCTTTTTACTTCTTCGTGTGCTTCGTGGTTAAGATCAATCCTTTCTATCTTCACTTTCTCTTTCTAAAATTCCTTCCAGTAATTTTGAAACAAGAGGTTTGAGTTCGGCAAACATACTAATAGCCTCCCATCGGAAGTTAAGATATCTATGAGCAAGACGATTCCTCTGAATAGCTAATTTAGATAACTTCTCCTGCTCTTCTTCAGAAAAATCAAAAATTCTCGCGCATTCTTTTAAAACCTGAGCATAATTCTCTATGGGTATAGCTTCCTGAGTAAGTACAGTCCCACTTACTTCGATGAGTGCAGTTAAAATATTCTCTACGGTACGATCCATTAATTTCTGGAGTTTTTTATCTTTCTGATAATCTTCCCAAGTCATAGAGACATAATCTTCATCAAACTCCTTCATCTCTTGAGAGATGAACTGTAATGACTCAATTATCCTCCCCACTGCATATCTAAATTCTGGCATACATTATCTCCTCATATTTTCTCTAGCTATTTCTAATTGCCAGGGAATACCAAAAATGCAAAAGTCTTCCATTTGAAAAATAGCTGATATTTTTAAATCAAGGTATCTTTTCTCATCCCTGATGAACAAAGGCTTTCCTAAAACAATGGCATTATAATAAAGCATGGGCTTACGGAAATCTTCAAAAACAGGGATGACGTTTACCTCCTGATTCAAACTCGTACTCAATTCATAAGAAATATCCGTAATCAATTGAAAATATTCCTCTTGCCTAATACTAGAGGAAAAGACTATAGCTAAATCTATATCTGATTCTCTGTGAGGGTATCCAGTTGCCCAGGAACCATAGAGAAAAGCCATGTCTATACCATATTGTGAGGATTTTTTTTTAAAAAAGTCTTTTAATTCCAAAATGATTTCTTCTGCTGTATTTTTCATTTAACTTAAGGACACTCCTTAAACAACGTCTAAAAATAAATCCTCGAAGCTCACGAAGTGTTGAAATATTTCTAGCCACAGATTTTCACAAGAAGGTATTTACAAAAACGCAAACTCCCCTACGGCTTCAATAACTGAAAAAGTTCTGTTTTTTAAATAGCTAATTCTTTATATCTAAAATCTTAATAATCTGCGTTTATCTGCGTCCGAGAAATAAATTTCTTATAGTATAAATTGTGTGTTCAATTATTGAACATTATAAACTAATATCGGAATATGTCAAGATTTCCTTTAACTTTTTGTAGTTATTTACCACAGAGAACACTGAGATCATAAATTGAAACCACGAAGTTCCTTTACGGGATAACAGGATAAACAAGATGCTAACTTCATTCGCCCTACGGGCTACTTCCGTTAGCATCATTATCTTCCTTACACCTCATCCCCTGGAGGGTATACAGATTCGGAAACATTATAAATGCCCCATTCACTCTCATCCCATATCACCTCATCTTCTTTACAAAAATCCGGTTTATCTTTCTTAGCAAAAACAAAATAACAAGTCATCCCTCTCCTTTTTGGGTCAAGCAGAGAAAATTCCTTCATATCTTGTGAGTTTAAAAAGTGTACCTTTCGAGGTAGCACTATCTTATATGCGTGAGCCAAAGAAAATCGAGGGTTAATAAAATATACCACACCGTTTTCCCCGCTGTTATCCTTCACAAAATACATAAGCTTATAAACCTTGCGTAAACGCTCCGTATTAGGATTATCCTTGCTTCCTTCCGATAATAATATTTCCCTCTCAGATGTACCCCAGTGACTTATCATAAAAGAAAAGCGAGGGTATAAAAAAACAATGGATAGTAAAATGATGTTACCTACTGCAATAACATATAAAAACATCTTTATAAATAAACTATAATTGGCTTTTCTTACTAAAGAAGTAGACAATTTTATTCCTCAAATGCCTTTTGAATTCTTCTGGATATGGCAAAGAAAAAGATGATAACAGGATAAATAGGAAGGAGCCCTCTAATCTGAGCACTGTTTATTACCTTACCAGGATGATAAACAATAGTTTTTAAAAATTCTACCAGATCATAACTCCAATTAAGCATAGAGTATCCTTTAGGATAAAGAGAGAAGTAGAACCAACCGCATATAATAATATTTAATATTAAAAACGAGAGTATAAAGATAAATAAATAAGCATGTTCTCTTATAATATTTTTGTATTTTATTAAAGGTAATAGCACTATCAGAACTGAGGTTGGGAGAAAAAATACATTGCCAAATATAAATATGATTGATCTCATAGCTAATGTCTTTACAAAAAAGAGAAATTGACTGACAAAATCTAAATTATTTTGAACATTTTGAGGAATGAAAGCATATACAATTAGAAGAATAGCTAAACTTAACCCTATCACTTTCATCAGGGTAAAAATTCGTTTTTCATATTTATCAACGAAATTTATGAGACTACTACAGCTTTTTTTCTTTAGGATAATGTTGGAAGATACTATAATAACTATTATTAAAATGATTATAGCTAGAGAGAATAGCTGATAGGTTTCACCGGGAACTAATGTATAACTAGAAAAAAAAGACCAGAGAAAAGATATAAATAAAGAAGGTAAAGCCAGGTACAATAGATTCTTTGAAAGATGATATCTTAGTGAATAGAGAGCCGTAAGAATTAACGGTATAAGAAAATATACCAACATCTCAAATCTGGTGAAAATGGAGAGGCTATAAAATACACCTGCAAGTAGTGGATGAGAATAATTGATCCTAGCCTCATTTCCTGATTCGGAAATATCGCTCAGATGAGAAAACCAAAATAGTGTTGCAATAGAAAAATAATACGCTGCTGTTAAATTGAGGATACCTAAAAAACTATGCCACCAGATATAAGGAGTGGTAGCAAGAATTAATGTGAAAATTAAGGATGTTTTTTTATTTATCTCTAAAGCAATTAGCCTAAAATAAAAGCATAATACTAATGATAAGTAGAAAAGTGAAAAAATAATCTTTGGATGTGTCCCACCGAGAAAATATACAAAAGAGTATGATAAGGGGATAAGTGGAGGATATGGCATGAAATAGTTTTCGGGTTCAATGGCTCTATTTACAGCCATTAACTTACCTGTAGCTTCATAACCTATTCCATCGGCAATCATAATAGGATAATAGTATGAAAATATTAAACTGACTATAAATAGAGGAAGAACGGCGAGATACAATTTGTAATTCAACTGCGAAAACCAACTGCCCTCAGAGAATATAGTCCTCTTGCTCAAATGATTCAAACGGGTGGCATCCAACTTCCCTATCACACCCCTGACAACAAAAAGCACTATTGAGATTAAAAGTATTAAAATAATTAACTGTGTTTTAGAATTCAAAAAGTTAAAGCAAAGCATCAGAAACACTAGCAGCGAAGTAAATCCAATCCCCATGCCATAAGACAAACTCAATTTCTCTTCAAAAGCTAAATCAGATGCAAGCAAATCCAGCAAGAAATACCCTATTACAATAAGCAACAAAAAACTAATCGTTAAAACCATCTGGCTACCTATTCTTAAGTAGGTATAGGACAATCATTATTTATAATATTTTTCTGTTTTTCCTTTAAATCACACCTGCAATTTCACTCACGAGATCCAACATAATATAGCTTTGAATAAAACATCTATTAACCATTTTTCGCCAATGTGAAGCTTGCTACCCCGAGGGCGAGGTTTCCTGGAATTAATTCTATTGTTTGCAAAACATACCTTTTGATCCAACTGCCCTGATATAGTTATTCCTCCCCTGAAAACTTTATCCCCATAACATACCTATTGCAAGGTTTGCCTTTGTCATCAAATCACCCCAAGAGCGGATTTTCAGCGCTTCCTTAAAGATATATTTTGGTCGCATATAAAAATCCTTGTATGCCTTTTTTAAAATACTAACCAGCTCCTCTCGAGGTAATGTATTGGGTAAGGTGGGGGGGACAAAATCAGGCTGTGGTGATTTCGCAAACTCCTGCCAATAATCAGAATAATACAGCCCATTGTGAAGCGCTTCAATGTAAAGAGGTGTTCCAGGGAATGGAGTTAAAATTGCAAAATGGGCATAATCCGGATTAAGTTCAAGTGCAAAATCAAAGGTTTCCTGCATCTGAGAGCGCGTTTCATTAGGACAGCCAAACATAAAATACCCCAGAGTTTCAATGCCTGCTTCATGTGCATCATGAAAAGCTTTAATGGCAAGTTTTCGTGTAATTCCCTTTTTTAATACCTTCATCATTTCCGAACTTCCCGTTTCAACTCCAAAGTGGATTCGTGTACAACCTGCACGTTTCGCCAATTCAAGCATATCACTACTAACATCATTTACTCTTGCACGAATATCCCATTCAATTTGAATATTCTTTTGTAAAATCATTTCACAGATTTCATAAACTCGATCTCTTTTAATTGTAAATGTATCATCGTAAAAGATGATCTCTCGAATCCCAAGTTCGAGCACCTGTTCAATTTCATTTACAACATACCGTGGTGAGTGAAAACGAAATTTCTTTCCAAGGTTTGGCCGATCACAAAAAATGCATTTATAAGGACATCCTCTTGAGGAAAAAGCGGTAGTCACATAATGTTCTCCTGAATCTCTTGTGGACAAAATCGAGTGATAAAACCTGTAATCAAGCAAACGTCGGTTCGGCACAGGCAACTCATCAAGATCTGCAATAAAATCGTCGGTTGGATTACATTTGATCTGATTCTCTTCTTTCCAGTATAACCCCGGAACCAAATTATATTCTCTCCTGTTTTCAGCCAATAAATTGACCAACTTTGCAAACGGTTTTTCTCCTTCTCCTTTCAACACAAAGGTAACACCAGGGATGTTTATGGTTTCTTTGGGATAAATCGCCAAGTGGGGACCACCCAGTACGATCGAGGCAGTGGGATTCTCCATACGAATCGCTTTCACAGTCTTTATAACATCAATCATAGCAAAGGTGACGGCAGTAATCCCTACAACGTCATAATCTCTTGCTACATTCGCTACTTTTGCATAATCTGCATCATAAATAGCTGCATCATAAATTTTAACAGAATGGTTTGTATTCTTTTCAAGATAAGATGCAATGTACAACAGTCCCAATGGAGGTAAAAACGTTGTTTTCTGTTGCAAAAACTCCGGGACATTTGATGTAATAGTATAATTATTCGGAGGATTAACCAGAATTACTTTCATAATATACACAATCAACCCCAAAAAGTTATCATCCTATTTTCCAAATGAAAGAATACTTTTCATTATTGGCAATATAGTTTTACAGATTAACATATTATTTATAAAAAATAGAGCTTATCATTTCCTCTCAAAAATATATAATTTATTTAAAAACTGGAATTTAACTTTTTTGATCAATTTGAATCCACATCCGATCAACAAATTCATTATATATTCACGCTTTAGACCTTCTTCTTCACCTTCTTTTTTTTCTCTTCCTTCCTCGATTTTATCAATCCAGAACATTCTATGCCTTACTTTCCCTATTATTGGTTCAAGATTTGTTATAATGACTCTTCCATAACTTTTTAAAATTCTATCCACTTCTGTTATCACTTCCTTCCGATTTGGAATGTGATTAAAACTAGCTACAAATGCGACAGTATCAAAAGCATTCTCTTTAAACGGTAATTTAGATGGGTCTTCAATTATGATTGCCCCTCCACTAAAATCAAAAACATCTACACCAACACTACCGTTCCCATATTTTTTCACCAGAATGTTAGGCCCACATCCAACATCTAATAATCTACCTTTTGCAAATTTTATAACTATCTCATTGCGCTCATCGCGAATCGACTTTAAGCCAATTTTACTAGTAAATTCATGAGGCATAGATAATCTTAGAGGAAGGAAAATTTTATTTATAATACCGTATATCACATCCTATTACCCCTCTACTTTTGACTCTATTATTTAAACCTAACGGGATATTCTGGATTATTCTCTTCAAGACTTTTATTCATTAATGCGCCGCATCAGAGATATTTGATCAGCAATCAGCCCAAAGAAAAAAATATTCAAGCCAGAAATGGTTGCAAAGAGAGCACCTTTCGGGAATGAGAGAAAATAAACAATTCCGTAAATTGAATATACAAGACCAACAAATAACATGGTTAAACCAATAGGAGCAAATATTTTTAATGGATTGAATAACATGATAATTCTTAATATCAAAAGTAAAGTTTTAAGTCCGTCATTTGCTGTAACCAGACTTTTACCCCCAGTTCTTTTTCCTACATCTATTGGCACAAAGGTCACATTGTAGGCTGCTTTAATGAAAGCCAGTGTCATAGTAGCTGTAATAGAAAATCCGTTTGGATACAAATGTATAAATTCCATGAAAATATCTTTTCTCACAGCGCGAAACCCCGAGTTCAAATCAGGGATTTTTTTATTAACAAGATATTCCGCTGTGTGTTTCAATATCCATTTCCCAAAACTGCGAACAGCAGGCCATCTTCTTCCTCCTCGCTCTCCAACGACCATATCAAATACACTCATTTTCTCAACAAGGCGGTTTATATCATTAACTGAATGCTGACCGTCAGCATCCATCATAACAACAATATCTGTGCTGGCCAAACGAACTCCAGTCTTGATTGCCGCACCATAGCCTTTATTATATGGATGATTTATAATTTTAATTATTCCATTTTCAGAACTATTCTTAAACTCTTCTAAAATAGTACGGCTTTCATCAGTAGATCCGTCATTTACGAAAACCAATTCAAAATCCTGTGAATCGAGGAAGTGTTTTAAACATTGTAGAACGTCAGGCAATGTCTTTTCTTCATTGTAAACAGCTATAACAACTGTGTAATTCATAACGTATTTACCCCCCCTTTTTACTACTTATGTAAACTCTCAGTTTTAACCATATTTTATTGCCTTTCAAATTTATCTCCATGCCAAATGGCATCTACTCATCTCTAAGATTCATATTAGTCACTATACAAGTGCTTGATAAATTTCCACATACTTGTCAATAATACCATCCCACGCAAAATCATTCTTAACCAGTTCTTTAATATGTTTACCACATTTACCCCTCACCTGTTCATCAAGTAAAACCTTAACTCTGTCTGCAAGTATGGAAGGGTTATCAAATTCTACCAGATAACCAGTCTCCCCATCTCTAATCAGTTCCCTGGCAATCCCAACCGGGGTTGAAATAACAGGCAGGCCTGCAGCCGCTGCTTCCAGAATAGGCTGTCCAAAACTCTCATACTTTGATGCGTAAACAAAAATATCGGCAGAACAGTAGCACTCTACTAGCGCATCACCAAATTGAGGTCCTGAAAAGTGTACTCTATCACCAACTCCCAACTGACTTGCCAGTTCAATCAATTCCTTAAGATATCCTCCCCTGGAGACACTGCTGGTCTTTTCCTCAGATCCAACCAGAGTGAGCTCTACTCCACCATTAATCTCCTTCAAAGCCCTTATCAGATTTTCCACTCTGCGATTCCTGGCAATCCTACCCACGAATAGCAATGTCACGCTGTCTTTTTCTTTACTATCAGTCACCTCATATCTATCAACATCGATGCCTGCCGGAATCAACCTCAACTTCTCTTCACTAATGCCAAACTCTATCGCATCCTCATATTCAACCCGACTTGAAACAACTACCAGATCAGCTCTTCTGGCTGTGAGCTTGAGGGTTAAAAGGTCATAAATAGCGTAGGGCAATCGGTCAAGCTTTCCTTCAAGATATCTTCTGTAACCCAGCAATGAGCCATGGGTACTGAGTATAAAAGGTTTCCTCTTTAATACAGAAAAAAAAAGACCCAGGTCGGCCTGAAAATTACGGTAATTATGGCTGTGAATCAGGTCAAAATCCTTAAACCCTTTAATCATTCCCAGACTGATGCAATATCTCATCAATCGAAATTGATTACTATAGCGGGTAACCTTAATACCCTTAAAATCTTCTCTGCAGGGAAGGTTGTTATCAACATCACAATAGGTAGTTAAAACAGGGGAGCGAAAACCTCTTTGCTCTAGTTCCTGGGAAATCCTAAATGCCTGATTTGTAGGACCAGTGACATAGGGATAAAAGGTTTCTATGGTTCGAAGAATATTCATCTTAATAGCTCAGCTATTTTTTAGACAGGATAACAGGATTGACAAGATAATTTCTAAAATGGAGGTTGCGTTGCTCGTATCGTCTAAAAGAATCTGAAAAAACATCTATCTGCGTTTACCCCGTTAGATAAAATTTCAGAATGTACCGCATTATACATTTTTGTCTTGAATTGTTTGAAACATACATAAAACCTATGCTGATTATCTAACGGGGTGAATCTGCGTCCAAAAATTGATTTCAATTAAATTAAAATCAATTTCTCCTCTGTTACTCCTAAATCCCTAGCTTTTTTACAAATTTTTTCTTTGGAGGTCAAGGCAACAACTATCACCCGATCAAAATCAAAATCTTTAATTGACTCAACAGATTTAACCTTCTTTCCAAAGAAGTTTTTCCCCGTTTTAAAATCATCCACTACAGCTACTAAATCAAGTTTTGTTTCTTGTAAAGAAAGGTACGCAATTTCAGCAATCTCACCAGCTCCATAAAAAATAATCCTTTTAACCTTCTCCTTTTCTATTGCCAAAAAAACATTATTAAGTCTTAATCTCAAATCCTTATAGAAATTGAAGGAAAATTTCATATACTCATAGGTAAGTTTGCTTTTCTCTGCTATTCCTTTGGGAGTCAAATTATAGATAATGCGGTTCTTGGGCATGGTATCCACCATGATATACCCTTTCTTGATTAACCTTTTTAGATACAAATTGGTTAATCCAAGGGCAATACCCAGCTTCCCGGATAGTTTTCTCTGGGTAAGGCTCTGGTCTTCTGAAACTTCCTCTAAGATACGATATGTTCGATGTGCTTCATTATCCATAAACAGTTCCAATATGTTCAATTTATGAACACTCTAACACAAAAAAAATACCTGTCAAGAAATTTCCATGAGATTGCTTCTCTCCGTTTGCATTGATATTCCAAATGAACAACTTATATCATTTACTATAGTCTTTAGTCCCACTCCTTTTTAACACACCCACCAAACCCCTTAATGTTTCCGCCTGCTCCTGATTGGGACTGAGTTCTAAACTTCTTTGAAAGTGAAGCAGTGCTTTTTGATAATCTTTAAGATCATAGTAAAATAGAGCGCCTAAATTCTTATGAATTTCAGCAGAACCAGAATCAAGTTCTATTGCTTTTGAAAATAACCTGATTGCCTCCTGTATTTTATTATCCTTATAGTATTTAATTGCGTGAGCATTTAATGTATTACCAAGGTGCTCATTCAGTGTTTTTTCATCATAACTGTTTATATCACCCACATCAATTTTCAAAGTGCCAGCTTCTTCCAGATATCTTAAAGCCTTTTCAGGCCACCCCCTTTTCAATGATGAAAGAGCAGCTTGCTTATATCGAAAATATTTCTCCCCTTCCGTTTTTCCCTTATGTAAACCAAGAGATGCACCATCCAAAACAATAAAGAATACCATACAAAAGGTTGTCAGGAACAAAACTGACTTCTCAAGTCTAGCTCTGGATAGCCTCAAAAATACACTCAATAGTATAACTGATAAAAACAGCGCCAGAAGGGGAAGGAGAAGAAGAAAATAGTTCCACACAATGAGAACAAGAGAAACACATGAGGTCACTATAATTTTCCTTTTCATTTTAACAGAATCAATTAATGCAGCTACCCCAAAGGAAAGAATTATGTTACAGTTTAAAATAAAACGATGTCCAAAAGAGGCCTCATTTAAGAAGCCAGAACAAATTACCAGGGAGGTAAGCAGGCATAGGGAAAATATTATACTCACCCTTTTCTCCATTTTTATGAAAACAGCTAAGCCAATGAGCCCAAAAATCCATGCCGGCTCAGTTATAAAAACACCCCAATCCTTTCCTACAAAAACATATAAGATGTTTTGAAATATGTTCGTTAGAGTAAATGATACATGGCTTGCGGGTGGAAGAAGTTTACCCAATATAGTACCCCAGGCAACCAGTTGCGGCAATACAACAACAATATAAGCAACAACCATCAACAGTACATTTCTTCCTAATAACTTCAATTCGCTAAATTTTCTCTCGTAAAAACCTCTTATTGCCTGAACAAGAAAATCGAGAAATGGAATCAAAAGAAACATTCCTGTATTTAGACGAATACTGCAAAGCATTCCCGCCGAAATTCCTAAAAGAAGATAGCCTAAAGCATTCTTGCATTTACTTCTGTACAAAACCCAGCTGTAAATGAAAAGCACCATCAACAGAAATTTCCCTGAGTGAGACATTCTCTGACGGATAAATGTGTAATAAGGAAGAGGGGTGCTGAAAAAGAGAGTTATGGTAGCAATAAGAGAAGCCTTCTCAGAGAAATATTTTTCAGAAGAGAAAAATTGAGGATCAATCCCAGGAAAACGCAAAGGCTTGATCCTATTCCCACTAAAGCATGGTAGGGGAAAGCATATCCATCCACACCAACCTGGCAACCCAAAAAACTATAGATTGAAGCAATAGCATGTCCTATGAGAAAGAAGGGAATCTACAAAACAGCCGACCCGATAGACCAGTAATTGATGCTATACCCTGTAGGTGTTATGGTATCAAAATGGTAGTACCCCTTCTCATTGAAAAAACCAATGTCGCAGTCAAAAAAAGCAGACCGCAAATAGGCGTAGTAACCCGCATCATCACCAGCATCAATTTTGGTAATAGAATAATATCCGGTATGCTCTCCGGGATTAATCCAAGCACTAAAAGTACCAAGGGGTGTTAAGAGGAGAAATGAGAAATAAAATACTAATAAAATTATGAGGTATGAACCATTACGCTGAAGGAATGTTGGACGGCCGTTATTCTTTAAACATTTTTGATGACCTTTCCTACTTGCAATGTCGTGGGTTGATTTATTCACACACGGCTTTTTTTTCGCTTCGAATTTTTACTCATAGAGCTGGTACTTAACCCGCCACAAATCACATCTACCACAGATTCTATTGTGGTTTTCTCTAAAGTCTTCAAACTCTTTGCTTTTCCATATTTCTCTCAGTTCTTTTTCAAAGAGATTTCCCAATCTGTATTTGGGCATACCACAGCAGGGAGTAACTTCAGCCTTTTGATTGATATAAACATAATCATAAAGTCTCAAACAGTACTTCCCAGAGCGATGAAGAATTGACTTCAAGATTTTATAGCTAACTCTTGCAAGTCCATCAAAAAGGGCATACTGAATACTGTCTACCCGGATATCGAGTTTCTTTCCCAAACGATCCGCCTCTTGTAAAACTATTCTTTCCTCCTCTGCAGAAGGTCTCTTAATATCACCATTAAATCTAGCATCCAGTCTTCCAATATTTATCCTTTCAACCCCTGCCTGCTTGCCAAATTGTATCACATCGTAAATATCCTCCCCCTTATCCTTATGCAGCGTGGTTTGGAGGGTAACTGCAGGAATAATCCCATTGCGTTCTTTCACTAAATCTCTAACATGCTTCAATACATCAAGATCCGAGTGCCCAGCCTCACTAACTCTCTTAACACTCTCTATAGAAATAGTAATTCCATCCAGGCCTGATGTGATCACTTGATGTCGAAAATCGGGGGTTAATAGAGAGCCGTTGGTTGTCAGTTTTACACTATAGCCCCTTACTTTACAGTAGGCAATCATTTCAAAAATATGGGGATGTATCAGAGGCTCTCCCCAGCCGGTTAGTGTAAGCTGTTTAACTCCTCTTAGCCGGCTAATAATCTTTTTAAAAGTCTCAAGTGGCATATCCTCTTTGAGAACCTTAAAATGATCCCTTGGGCACATTATACAATTGAGATTACACCTGTTGGTTATCTCAATTTGCGCCTGACAGGGATAATCAGGAATTATATAAAAAAGCCTCCCCAGGGTTTCTTTTGCAATATCTTTCATTAAATATAGCTTTTAATCAGTTTCCAGTAAAAATTTAATACTGGGCTTAATCCCTTGTCCAGCAAAGGGTGTTTTATACCACCAATACGAAGTATCCCGACAAAAAGGCAAATAATTTTACTGTCCTCAACCCTTCTCAATGCTCTGGTGATTCTTCGCTTTTTTAGAATAGAAGGGAATAAACACACTATTTCAAAGTAACTTTTACACTTAAGAATAAACCATCCGGTAGTAAGAGCAAAACAAAGCTCAGCCATCTCTACCAGAATCAAAGCCGGAAAGATAAGTAGCAGTGTTTTAAGCTGATAATTCTTTAACAACAGTTGCAGCCGATTCTTTTCCGAATGATAAAATTTTTTGGGGTTTTTGCTGAAGTGGTATTTATGATACATAACCGCTTCAGGATTAACCATAAGTTTTTTACCTGACAGTCTTATCCTCCAAGAGAGATCGTGGTCTTCATGGTACATAAAAAAGTCCTGATCAAAACCTCCCACCTGATTAAAAAGCTCTCGCTTAACTAAAAATATTCCACCGCAGGCAGTCTCCTCAATTTGCATATGAGCTCTATCTTCTTCGTCAATATATTTAGGACAAGCTAAACCAAGATAGTTGATAATATTTCCAAAAGAGTTGATTTTATTCCTATCATTAAAGTATAAAATTTTAGGGACTACTGCCCCCACCTTTTCATCTTCAATTATGTCGACCATCTTTTCTACACAACACTCATCCAGGTAAAGATCATTATTTAAGAACAGAACATACTCACCACTCGAACATTCAACCCCTCTATTAACTGCAGGGCCAAATCCCATATTATCCGGGTTAACGAGCACATTTACTACAGGAAAGAAGTCCTTCATATACTCAACCGATCCATCAACTGAGGCATTATCAATCAGCAACAGTTCCAGAGGAGTGTATGTCTGTTTCTTTAATGAAATAAAACAATCCTCAAGATGCTCCTTCCCGTTCCAATTTACCACAATGATGGATACTAACTTCTTTTTTGTCATATTTCACTCGATACACGATTCAAGATTCACGATGCATGATTCATGATACACGATGGTATTTTATAACTGCCTCTCTAAAGTTATAGAGCTTTGCACCTAATTCTTCATATCTATGAAAAAATCTTTCGAAAATGTCTTTCTCAAGTGATTCAGTTTCATAAGCATCTCTAAATGAACTTTAGTTTCATTCCTGCATCCTGTATCCTCTATCCTGCATCCTGCTTGTATCATAATATCTTTTCATAAAAAGTATCGGAGTCTTTTTCATTATAGGGTTCATCAATGTAGATAAGCAGATACATCATCTCACTGCCTGTGTTTTCAATCGCATGGGATACATGAGGAGGAATTCTTACTGTTTTAAGATGATGCTCACTCAATCTCAACTCTTCTCGCTCTCCTGAATGCATATCTACCAGCACAAGTCGTGCTTCACCCTTAAGCACGCAATACCACTCAAATTTTCGCTTATGGTAGTGGTTCCCTTTCACATAACCAGGATAGGCAGTAGTTACCATAAATTGCCCAAACTCTTTTTCTCTGATCAATTCCTCTTTGCGGACAATCTCAGCCAACCAGCCCCGTTCATCCTTTTTTGTATCAAGTGAATTAACCTCAACTCCCTTCATCTACTATTCCTCTTGAAACTATTTATACAGGATAATAGAATTGACAAGATAATTTCTAAATCCTGTTCACTCTATTACCCTATTAAGTATTTTTCCTATTCAAATCCGCAAGATTTTAGACCAGCTATTTCCTCCTAAACCATTCATAGGTCATCTTCAAGCCATCTTTAATCTCCATCTGGGGACTCCAGTTAAATTGCTCCCTGCATTTGGTATTATCTCCCCACCAAATTATCTCATTATCCTGCGAGTCATCCTTATATTCCACCTCGATTATTTTTCCTGAAATCTCAGATAACATCTCGATAATCTGATTGACAGTTACTACTTTTCCAGAACAGAGGTTGACTATTTCTACTCCTTCTTGTTTATAGTTTATAACTTGTAAAAGCACCTGGATCACATCACTGATATAAAGAAAATCTCTGCCCTGCTTACCAGAACCATACACAGTAAACGGCTTATTCTGGGTTAAAAGATCAGAAAAAGTAGAAATCACCGAATTATAGTAGGGTTTACACCCGGGCCCAAAGAAATTTGACCCCCTGAAAATAATACTTCTGATTTGATAACAGGAAATTATTTCTTCAGCAGTTTTTTTAGAAACGCCATAAATGTTTTCAGGGGATGCAGGGTGGAGTTCGTTTATAATGCCTGACTTCTCTGGTACCTGATATACCTGAAAAGAAGACAGGTAAACCAATTGAACATCACGTTTGGCGTAAGCAGTTATAGCTTCCAGGACATTTAAGGTGCCAAGGACATTTGTTTTGATCAGATTTTCCTTAGTATCTCTGTTTACACCGGCCAGATGAAAGATTACTTCTTTATCTTCCACAAAGGACTTCATACTTTCCATTTGAAAAAGGTTGTATTTCTTTTTATCAAAAGGTTCAACCTCTACCTCAGGCATAGAGATTAAAGCATTCAGTAAATGTCTGCCAACAAAACCATAAGCTCCTGTAATACCAATCTTCATTGCGATCTGATCCACTCCTCGGTTCTGGCAATCCCCTCTTTAAGACTTACGTTAGGTTTCCATCCCAAAAGTGATTTAGCCTTAGAGTAATCACAGCAAAGCCTGGCTATCTCTGATTGAGGATGGTGGTGGGGAATATGTTTTATCCTGTTCCTATCCTGACAAACAAGCAGTGCAAGTTCATTGATCGAGATATCCTCACCCGTTCCCGCATTTACTACATGGCCAATAGCCTCTTCAGCAAAAGATGCTTCCAGGAGAAAATCTGCACAATCCTCTACATAGAGGAGGTCACGGGTTTGAGTGCCATCACCAAATATCTCCAGGTCCTTCCCCTCCAAGTACCTCTTAATAAAAATGGAAACCACTCCCCCCTCCATATTACTTTTTTGAAAAGGGCCATAGGTATTAAATGGTCTGCAAACAACCACAGGTAAACCATACCCATAATAGTAGGACTCCGCCAAATTCTCTGCTGCCAGTTTAGAACCGGCATAAGGCGAAACGGGTTTCACCTGGTGCTGCTCATTGATAGCATTAGAAGAATGAACCAGATCATAGACCATACAGGTACCAACCAGAACGACTTTTGTTTTATAGTTGCGAGCCTCTTCTAATATATTATAGGTCCCTGTTATATTGGTAGTAAATGCCTTTTCCGGATCGTCGAGGCTTTCCTGCACATTAATCTGGGCTGCCAGGTGAATACAGAGATCAAAGTGGTTAAGAAAAAGTTTCCTTATTAAATCTCTTTCTCTTATATCTCCCTTGATAAATTCCCTGTAAGCATCACTGCGTCGCAGTCCTCTCAGATTATCTTCACTCCCGTTGGACAGGTTATCGAGCACCCATACTTCGATATCTTTGTCCATTTCAAGCAACCCCTTAACAACCCACCTTCCTATAAATCCCGCCCCACCGGTAACCAGTACCTTCATTTAATATGCCTCCGATACCATTCAGCAGTTCTTTTTAGTCCTTCTTCCAGGGAATACTGAGGCTCCCATCCAGTCTTCTTTTTAATTTCAGAATAGTCCGCCTCTAGCGACATGAGATCAGCTGATCGCCCTTTTTGGTAAACAATCTCAGAAGTTGAACCTGTTATGTCTAAAATTATCCTTGTCAAATCTTTAATGGAAGTCTGTTTACCCGTTCCAATATTGAAAATTTCACCGGCCAATTCCCTACCTCTCTCGACAACCAATACATAAGCATGAACAGCATCCTTTACATACTGAAAATCCCTTGTCTGCTCTCCTTGATTATGGATAACAAGAGGTTCCCCTTTAAGAGCTTTGACCAGATAGTTAGAGATTACACCAGCATTTCCACTTATATCCTGGTTTTCACCAAAAGTATTAAAATTCCTCAATATGACAACCGGGTATTTATACCACTGATACATGGCATAGCAATGCTTTTCTGCTGCTAATTTGGTTACCGCATAGATACTTCGAGGAAGCATGGGATGATTAATATCCATAGGGGTATAAATAGGATTACCATAGACCTCCGGTGAAGAGGCATAAATAAGAAGAGGCCATTTTTTCACTCTCACCAGTGTCTGCATAAATCGAAAGGTTCCATATTCATTATTCTTAAAATAATCTTCCTGCCTCTCCATGGATTCTGGAATGGAGATATGTGCAGCTAAATGCACTACCACATCCAGATTCATCTGGTCAATCTCTTCAAAGGTTAAATCATAAAACTTCCCTTCTATGAGCTTAAACTTTTGTTTAAACTGTTCTGATTTGATAAAGGGGTCTTTTTCGAAATATTCTCGGGAGAAATCATCAATCCCTATCACCTGACTAACATCTTCTCTCTTTACCAGTTCATCCACTAGATGAACACCATAAAGACCTGCAGCACCCGTAATTAAAATTCTCATTCCTACTCCTTTCCTCACTTTTCAGTCAATTAAATGCCCTCTAGTAGCTAGCCAATTCTCATCTTCTCACAGGGAATACTGTTATAAGAAAGGCATAAAAACCTTTTAAAATCCTGAAAATATTACCGGGATTTTTAACCATCCTTAAGAAATAATTCCAAATAATGCGTGGTCTCAAATAAAATTCTTTTAACATCCTTCTAGTACTGCTGTTGAGTATCTCTTCATCCAAACCTTTCGGAATAAAAACAGGCTGCAGCAGATTCATTTTATCCCAACTATTTGTAAAAACCCCATACTGGTGAGCAATCTCATAAAGTTCTGAGCCCGGGAAAGGGGTAAGCATCATTACACTGATATCATTCAGAGGTATCTTTTTAGCAAGATTTATTGTCTTAGAAATGGTTTCCTCACTTTCAAGAGGATGACCTACCATAAAGAACCCCTTTGTCAGGATTCCCGCTTCTCTGGTCCATGCAACCGCCTGCTCCACCTGAGCTAAATCAATCTTTTTCTTCTCCAGGTCAAGAATATGCTGTGCTCCACTTTCAATACCGTACCCTATCTCCCAACACCCGGCTTTGTGCATCAGTTCTAATATCTCCGGGGTTACCATGTCTACTCTCCCCAGACAGGACCAGGAGAGGTCAAGCTTTTCTCTCAAAATAGACTCGCATATTTTAATTAATCTTGATTTAAACATTACAAAGGTATCATCTTCTATTAGTAATTCTTTTATCCCATATCCATAAACCAGCTCCTTAATCCAGTTGATGATATACTCGGAACTGAAAGCTCGACAGCGATTGCCAAAGACCGATCGGTCACAAAAGATGCACCGATTAGGACACCCCCTGCTGGTTACAATAGCTGCAGCAGGAAAACGTGCCATCTTGAAAGGAGGAGGATGAAATGCCCTGGGGAAGCCCTCAAGAAGATCATGGGCCGGAAAAGGGAGCTGATCCAAATCTTCAATTAACTCTCTCGAAGAAGTAAGCTTAAGAGACCTATCCTCGCCTTCCCCCTCTCTATATATAACACCTTTAACTGTTTCCAGTTTTTCCCCATTTTCTAATGCTTTCAACAATTCAACTATGGTTGTCTCACCTTCTCCAACAACACCTACATCAAAGTCAGAAAAACGCTCCATGGTCTCCTGAGGTGCCGAAGTAATATGGGGCCCCCCAACAATAATTGTAATATTCTCATCAATCAGTTTTATACATCCTGCCAGTTGAGCTGCAGTACCGATTGAGAAGGTAGTAGCAGATAGCCCTACATGGCAGGGCTTAATCTCCCTGATTTTCTGGAGCACCTGCCCCTGATCTAAATCCCTGGCAGCAGCCTCAATTACTAAGGAGTCAAATCCATACTTCCTGGTTACGGCAGCAAGTGAGATTATACCCAGCGAAGGCATCGCATTGCCCGCCTTAGCCCATGAACCGTATCGCGCTTCGAGGGATAAGGGGGGGGTCATAAAAATTATACTACTCATAAACGTACTCTTTAAACCATAAAAGAAGTTAATGCTAAAGCAGGAATGACAGTTTGTTTTGAATTCTGTACTCTGTAATTTTCATTTTTACTTGGCCGAGCTCAGCCAGGCATTGTCTGTTCAACTTAATTTCTAATATCACATTTTATATTATTATTCCAGTAATTGTAAAACTAAAGAAATATCTTGTATTTCAACTCCATTTTGATAAACTGGTGCAGGTTACATTCAGTTACCACCCATAAGAGATTATTGATAAGTTGACTACTAGCAGGAACTGTAAATTGAATACATCATCCAAAATTCTGACAATCATACCGGCTCTCAATGAAGAAAAGAACATTGCCCAGGTAATTGACGGCATCAAGAAAAACGCACCTTTCTGTGACATTCTGGTAATCGATGACGGTTCTTCTGATTCCACTGCGGTACTCGCTAAAACAACAGGTGCTAAAGTTATCCATCTGCCGTTCAATATGGGATATGGGATTGCCCTTCAAACAGGATATAAGTATGCCCTTGAGAACGGCTATCACTACATGGCACAGATAGATGGCGATGGTCAGCACGATCCTCAATACATCAAAGAGCTTTTAGAGATAGTTACATCTGGGGAAGCCGACATTACTATAGGGTCCAGATTTTCAAAAAATAATAGAAATCACACCTATAAAGCTGGGTGGGTAAAACGGACAGGCATTATACTGTTTGCCTACATTACCTCAATAATCATAAAACAAAAGGTTTCTGATCCTACTTCAGGATATCAAGCTATCAATAGAAAGGTAGCAAAATTCTATGCCAGTGAATCATATCCTTCCGACTATCCTGACGCTGATGTCATCATTATGCTTCATCGAGCCGGTTTCAGAATTAAAGAGCTTCCTGTTGTCATGTACCAGAACAGGAACAGGAAATCGATGCACAGCGGTATGAAACCATTTTATTACATCTTCAAGATGTTCCTTTCTATCTTTCTCACCCTTTTGAGAAAAAGTGAACTGCTAAACCAGAGAAATTAGAGAATATGCCCTTACAACAGAAGTTTTTTGCTATCATCATCAGTCTTTCTCTTCTGGTATTTATCATCGAGCTGGTACGACGGAAAAAGCTGAGGGAAGAATATTCCTGGCTCTGGTTACTGACAGGAACTATAATCTTGATACTTGCCCTCTGGTATGACCTGCTGCAATGGATGACAAGTCTTATCGGTGCAGGACTTCCAACTTCTACACTCTTCTTTCTGGGGCTGGTTTTTCTCATCCTGATTGCTATTCAGTTTTCGGTAAAGGTATCAGCATTACATACTCAGGTTAAAAACCTGGCACAAGAAAATGGACTGCTTAAAAACAGGATTGAAAATCTGGAAGAAGGGGACACCCCTAAAAGAGAGAAATAAAAAAGGAGAGCTTACAATGGGGAAAAAGAAGAAAAAAGGGGGATCCAAAGACACAACAACCAGTGTGACCACTCGGGTAAATGGAGCACCATCACCTGACAAACAGACTGGCATTAAATATATAATCTTTTCCCTCCTCTCTATTATAATTCTTGGTATAATCATCTATTCCAATACCTTTGATGCTTCCTGGCACTTCGATGACCACACCGCTATTGTAGAAAATTATGGTATCAGAAACCTTAAAGGGACAATTTTTAGCGGAGGGTCAAGGTGGATAGGGTTCATTAGCTTTGCCCTCAACTACCATTTTGGGAAGCTTGATGTGTTTGGTTATCATCTGGTCAATATCTGCATTCACCTTATAAGTGCCATTCTGGTATACTTTTTAGTGCTTTTAAGCTTCAAGACACCCTGTTTAAAAGACAACAAAATCTCCCATTATGCAGCGTCTATTTCCCTGGCTTCAGGCTTAATATTTGTAGCCCATCCCATTCAAACCCAGGCTGTAACATACATTGTTCAACGCTTCACGTCCCTGGCTACACTCTTCTACCTCCTCTCCCTGGTTCTCTTCATCAAGGCACGATTACAAAACCAGGAGGGGGGAAGTTTTTTCTCTCCTTCACACCTGGCATGCTATTTGGGCTCTCTCTTAGCTGCCTATCTTGCAATGAAAACTAAAGAGATTACTATAACCCTGCCGGTAATTATTCTGCTCTATGAATTCTCTTTTTTCAGCCCCTCCTTAAGAGCACTCGCAAGAAAGCTTCCTTATCTCATTCCATTACTGCTCACCTTTTTCATCATTCCTTTCTCCCGCTATGGAATCGGACTGCTTGGTATATCAGGTGGTACTTTTATGGGAATAGCAGAAGTCGGTGATATCATTGGAGATGCAACCCAGGAAACTGCAACTATCTCACGAACAGATTATCTTCTAACCCAATTTAATGTCATAGTAACCTACATCCGATTACTCTTCTTCCCTGTTAATCAGAATCTTGACTACGACTACCCCATTTCACGTACTCTCTTCGCATTTCCCACATTTTTCTCTTTCCTTTTCCTGATATCAGTTGTCATCTTTGCCGTTTGGATGTTTAAGAAGTCACGGCTAATCTCTTTTGGTATTTTCTGGTTTTTCATCACCCTATCGGTAGAGTCAAGCATTATTCCTATAAGAGATGTTATCTTTGAGCACAGGGTCTATCTTCCTTCCGTGGGTTTCGTTATATTTTTAACGGTCGCCATCTACCAGATGATGGGGCAGATAAAGACCAAACCCTAGCGAAGCTTCACCTCACCGACGAGCCTTCGCTATACTAGATACTGGATACTGGATGCAAGATACAATATGTAGGATTTCGTTCTAACAGGGTAAATATCGGTGTTTATAAATCGGTTATGGGTACAACCAAAATTAAGAGCAACTCAACCGTGTTACGAAAGACGAAACGAGCAGCGCAACCGAATAACGAGCAACTTTTTTATCTAGGATCCAGTATCTAGCATCCAGCATCACTTTGCATAAGTGTATCTTTTAAAAAAACTTGACTCATTTATTAAGTTTTCGGACTACTAATAGACAGCTAGAGGAACTGAATAGTGTGCCGATATGGTTTCGACGATAGAAAAACCTTTTCCAAACGGTTTATCCCTTTTGAAAGTTTACATATTAATTATTATACTTTTCGTTCTTACAGCTAATCATAGAAACAAGATCTGGAACCGGGAAGAAACCCTATGGCTGGATAACATCGAAAAAGCTCCCTTAAAGGCACGGCCTTACCATAGCCTGGGAGTTCACTGCATGGATGAAGAAAATTACATCCAGGCTATTAAACATTTTAAGCATGCCCTCCAATTAGACCCTACCTACTCTTCAGCATATAATAACCTCGGCTCATCATATAAAATGCAAGGAGCTTATCAAGAAGCAAAACAGGCTTTTAAAAAGGCACTTAAGATTAACCCTTCTTACGTCAAAGCCCTTTATAATTTGGGCAATCTCTACCACCACCGGGAATTATACAGGCAGGCAGAAGAAGCATATGAAAAAGCATTACGTATAAATCCCGGACTTCCTCAGGCACACAACAATCTGGGAAGCATCTATAATCATCATCAACAATACGATAAAGCCATATCAGCATTTAAAGAGGCGCTGTCAACAGACCCCCTCTTTGAAATGGCATATAATAATATTGGCATTGCTTTCTATAACACAGGTCTCTACCAGGAAGCTATGAAGCACTACCAGAAAGCTATCCAGATCAATCCCAAATTCACTGATGCCTATAATAACCTGGGAATCGTTTATAATCACATCGGGGATTATGAAAAAGCCATTTCTGTTTTTAAAAAGGCACTCGCTTTACAACCTGACTTTGTTGAAACCTATATCAATCTGGGTGTTACTTACAATAACAGGAAAGCATACGATCAGGCAATTCCCAACCTCCTCATGGCTCTGAAATTAAATCCCTCTCATGCAAAGGCTTGCTATAATCTGGGCAACGCCTATGCAGGTAAAAATTTAGATGAAAAAGCTATAGCAGCCTTTCAGAAGGCTATAGAACTGGATCCGGAACTTGCAGAAGCCTACAACAACCTGGGCATTTTCTATAACAGGAAAGGACACCCTGATCAATCCATCCCCCTTTTTAAGAAGGCAATAACAATTAAACCCCGTTTTGCTGAGGTCTATAACAATCTGGGAATTGCATACTGCCAGAACGCTGAATATGAAAAAGCCATCCAGTACCAGCAAAAGGCTTTACAAATAAATCCCTCATTTAAAGAAGCACTCCATAGCATGGCTAATGCTTATAACAAATCAGGTTTATACGAAAAAGCCATAATAGCTTATAAAAAGGTTATCGATCTTGATCCTGACTGTGCAGATGCCCACAACAACCTTGGGACAGTCTATAGAGCTCAGGGGCACTGGAAAGAAGCTTTAAAAGAATTTAATCAGGTAACCTTAAGCAATCCTGACCATGCTCTGGCTCACCTCAATCTGGCCATAATCTACGCAGTGAATGAAAAAGATAAAAAAAATGCCCGTTATCATCTTAATCGCTGTATCTCTATAAACCCCAATTTGCCTCAATTAAAGAAAGTGGAAAAGGAACTTTTAACACTAACAGACTGAGATAAATGCTGGATACTGGATTAATAAGATCTAAAAATCATAACCACGAAGTTTATCCCGTTAGAAATAAAAGCAATCTCGAATGGGACATGTGAAATACAAAGTGAGAGAGATTTAAATAGTATATCGATTCTACTATTGCTTCTAATGGGGCTCACGAATAATCACTAAGCAAGAGAAAAAACAAAGTAACATCTAGTATCCTACATCTTTTTTATCATTTACTTATTTCGGTTTTTGAATTTCTAAAAGATAAAAGCTTATTCTCAATCAGTCGCCGACATAACTATTCAATAATTACTAATTCTGGCTAACATATTATGGTTATTCGACTAAGGATAGAAATCATACCTGTTATAATTATCCTCTGCTACTGTATAAGTGCCTACCAGAGAAATACTGTCTGGGTTGATGAATTTGCCCTCTGGGAAGATAACACAGTTAAATCACCTGCTAAAGCCCGCTCCCATATGAACCTGGGAATAGAATACAATGAAAAAGGGCAAACACAAAAGGCACTTCAGGAACTTACGATAGCTTTAAAACTCAAACCAGATGATGCTCGCATATATAATAATTTTGGCACCGTCTATACAAAGATGAGACTCTATCAACAGGCTTTTGATGCTTTTAGCAAAGCCCTGGAACTTAAATCTGATTATAGCCAGGCTCAATATAATTTGGGAACAGTTTACCTGCACTACAAAAAGTATCAGGAAGCAATAGACTGTTTTCAAAAAGCACTGACCTTAAAACCTTATTATGCAAATGCCTATAACAACCTGGGGCATGTCTATTATCTTCTGGGAATGAGCGATAATGCTCTGGAACAGTTAGGAAAGGCTTTGCATCTAAACCCCAATCTGATGGAAGCCCATCTCAACCTGGGGAGGGTTTACAGAGGAAATAGACTCTATGATTTGGCATTTGATGCGTTTGGCCAGGCCCTGGCACTCTCACCAGATAACCCGGAGTTACTTCAAGAACTGGCAATTGCTTATAATATGAAGGGGTCTTACGACCAGGCGATAGACTATCTTAAAAAAGCTATCAGACTTGCTCCCGATTCTGCTCAAGCCTACAATATTCTGGCTACTTCCTATAGATTTAAAAAATTGTATAAAAAGGCTATCGAGGGATATAAAAGGGCGCTTTCTCTTGATCCTGATTTATCAGAGGCTTACTATAATCTGGGACTCTGTTACCATGATCTTAAACTATATCCCAAAGCTATAGAGTATTACAAAAAAACTTTAGATATAAAAGTTGATCATGTTAAGGCTTACAACAATCTGGGCACTGCGTACTTTGCATCCGGTGACTACAATCAGGCTATAGAAGAATATAAAAAGGCACTACAAATAAAACCTGATTATTATAAGGCTCTAAACAATTTGGGTAATGCTTATAATAAAAAGGGGTGGTATAGTAAGGCAAAAAAAACACTGCAAAAGGCGCTCCAACAATCTCCAAGGTTTTCTCAGGCTTACAACAATCTTGGTGATACTTTTAATCTTACAGGGCAGTATGAGGATGCTATTAAGCACTATCAAATCGCTTTAAAGCTAAATCCTTCCCTCATAAAAGCCCATTCAAATTTAGCAGATATCTATGCTAACAAAATTAAAGACGAAAACAAAGCTCACTACCACCTGAAGGAAGCAGAGTCTTTGAGAAAAAGCATGCAACATACAGATAATAGCCAATGAGGGTAAAATATTTTTACTCAATACTTTTTATTCATTCTTAAGTGTCCCCCTTTACTAAAGGGGGGATGGAAACGATTTAATACCCTGAGTAGAAAATCCAAAATATCACAATACATCTCATGAACCCTAAACCATTTGATAAAAAAAGAATTTCCTGTACAGTTAAACTATCAACAATTCCTGTATTAATCATACTGCTCTGTTCTATTATCTCTTATCAAAGAAATGCTGTCTGGATTGATGATTATATGCTCTGGAATGATACCTGCTCTAAATCCCCTCAAAAACCAAGGGTGTATAATAATCTGGGGTTAATCCATCTTGATCAGAAAAACTATGAGAAAGCTGTTTTAGCATTAAAGACCGCTATGAAAAAATCAGTTGCATTATTAATCAAGGATGCCCCCATTTTCCTGAAGAGAGAAGTTAATAAAGAAAGTGTAGAATTACCTTCTATTTTAAAGTATGCCCCTCATATTGCTGAGATACACAATAACCTGGGAATCAGCTACCAACGACAGGGCAAGTGGGACCAGGCTATTGCCTACTATAAAAAAGCACTGGAATTAAAACCGCAGTATCCAAAGGCTTATTTCAACCTGGGCATCACCTATAATCTGAAAGGTCAATCTGATAAAGCCATTGAGGCATTCGAAAAAGCCCTGAAGTTAAAACCGCGCTACCCAGAGGCATATGACAATTTAGGAACAGCCTTTAAAGAAAAAGGGTTATACCAGCGTGCCATTGAATCATATAAAAGGGCACTGTCCTTAAAACCAGATTATTTTAATGCCCATTTCAATATGGCGTCACTCTACAGTGATACGGGCGCATACCGGCAGGCCATCGATCAGTTCAGCAAAATCCTGGCATTTCAATCAGAAAGAGCAGACGTATACTACAACATGGGCATCGCTTATAAACACCTGGGACTAATCGTTGAAGCAATCAATGCTTATGACCAGGCTCTTCTTATTGATCCAAATATGATCAATGCCCACTACAATCTGGGAATTATCTATAATCAACAGGAAAAATATGATAAAGCTATACAATCATTCAAAAGTGCCTTGCTGTTACAGCCAGACCACATCGATGCTTACAACAATTTGGGGATTGCGTATCTTGGGAAAGGATTATACCAAGAGGCTATTGCTGCTTACAGCCAGGCTTTACACCTTAATCCTGACTATACTGCATCTCATTTAAATCTTGCCATCCTCTACGGAGAGCAGGGCAATATGGACAAAGCCCTATATCATTTTAACAGGGCATCGACTTTAGAACCTGCTCATCCTCAATTAGATATGATAAGAAAAAAAATCCTGGGAACAAAATAGGAAAACTGCTTAATGAGTACAACCACAATCAGTATAACACTGTTGATCCTTCTCTACACGCTGGGCACTTATCAAAGAAACGATATCTGGAGTGATGAAACCACCCTCTGGGCTGATACTACTCGTAAATCCCCTCACAAAGCGAGACCCTATTTTGGTTTGGGATACAGTTACATGAACAAAGGCCAATACAACAATGCAATAGAACAACTAAAGGTATCGATAAAAATTAATCCCACCTATGTAGAAGCCTTAAGGCATCTCGGCATTTCTTATAAAAACGGCGGCTTATATCAAGAAGCAATTAAAGCATTCAAAGATATACTGTTCTATAATCCGACATCATGGAATACCTATTACAATTTAGCCAATACTTACAATCAGCTTGGCATGTATAATAAGGCTATTGAAGCATATAAGAAAGCAGTAGAGCTCAACCCTCACTTTGCCAAAGCCTACAATAATCTGGGAACAATCTATGCCCAGCAAGGATTATATGATCTGGCTATAGTGCAATTTAAGCAGACATTAGAATTGAATAGGGATATTTACCAGGTCTATCTCAACCTGGGCAAAGCCTACTTAAAAACAGGCATGTATGATAAAACCATAAAAGAAATGAGAAGACTTATAAAACGGAAGCATAACCTTCCCTCTGCTTATTACTTTTTAGGAAATGCATACTATCTTCATGATTTACCGGATCAGGCGATTGAATCCTACAGGCAATCCCTCGCATTAGAACCACGCCAGGCGAATGCTTACAATAATCTGGGGTGCAGCTACTATTGTAAAGGACTTTACCAGCAGGCACTTGAGAACTTTAAGAGATGTCTTACTGCTTCGCCCGATCATCCTAGCGCTTATTTTAACCTCTCGTTGTTATATAAAGAACATCTAAAAGATGAGAAAAAAACAGCCCATTATCTTGAAAAGGCACTCAGATTGAATCCTGATTTATCTCAGATAAAAGATATGGATCAGGTTCGTATTGTCAATTAATACAATGAAAAAATACGCCATGAAGAAATGTATTTTGATGCTTTCAATTGTATCTCTCTTCTCCTTAGGAAGTTACCAAAGGAATGTTGTGTGGGAAAAACCGCTGAGCTTATGGGAAGATACTATAAGAAAAGCACCCTTTAAAGCCCGTGCTCTTAACGGACTGGGGCTTGCTTACAGTAATAACGGTTTAAACGATAAGGCAATAGAAATATTCAGCAGAGCTATTAAAGAGGACCCCAACCACATAAAGGCTTACAACAACCTGGGTATTATATACAGCAAAAAAGGGATGTATGAAAAATCAATAGGGGAATTTAAGCGGTCTTTACAGATAAGTCCTGGATACGCCAAAGCCCACAACAATCTTGGCAATATTTATAACGCGATGAAAAAATACGATCAGGCCATAGAAAAATATAAACTGTGCATTAACACAAATCCTTCCTACATTCAGGCATATAACAATCTCGGTGTCGCTTACAGTAACAAAGGGATGTACGATGATGCAATCAGGCAATATGAAAAAGTCCTCCAATTGGACCCAGGCTATGCAGAGGCTTATAATAATCTTGGCGCAGCTTATTACGACAGCGCTCAGTATGATAAAGCTATCACTACCCTGAATAAAGCCCTGGAATTAGAACCTCAAATGGCAGAAGCGTATAACAACCTGGGAAACGTTTATAAAAGCAAGGGCATGTACGAGGAGGCAATAAAGGTACTGGAGGAATCTCTTAAGATAAATCCCAACTTTGACAAAGCACTTATCAGCCTGGGAAATCTTTACAAGGAGCAGAAATCAAACAAACAGGCCATAAAATATTATAAGAAAGTTATAGAGGCTGGCACCAAAAACCCCTCTGTTTACCATAATCTGGGAACTGTGTATAACAAAGAAGGCTTGTTTAAAGAAGCCATAGAAGCATACCAAAAAGCACTATCCTTAAAACCAGATTTTTCAAGATCTCACAACAATCTTGGCATTGCTTATGATTCTCTAGGAAAATCTAATGAGGCACTTAAAGAACTTGAAGAAGCCATCCGTATAGATCCCAGCTATTTTAACGCGCACTTAAATCTTGGAATACTCTATGTTAAAAAAATAAAGAATGTTACTAAAGCACGTGTCCACCTCAAAAAGGCCTTAGCCCTAAAACCAGATCATCCCAAAACAGACAAGATTCTCCAGTTACTCAAGCAACTGGAGAAATGAAGGAGCATCCTCAAAAACTCCACAGCCAGCTGTTTAAAGTTGCCTATTGGAATAAAAGATGGTATTATGTGATTTTGTTTAAGCTAAGTTCTTCTATCCTTCCTTTAGAGCATACTTCACAATGAGTCGCAAAAAAAGAAATAAACCAGATCATACGAACCAACAGAAAAAAAAACTCTTGAATCTCCCACCTCCAAAAGAGACATCTCAAATGAGAGAAGTAACAGGCAGACAATCTTTCACCTGGCATGCCTGATTTTACTGGCAGCAGTTGTCTATTGCAGTTCTCTTCACAATCAATTTGTATTCGATGATATCCCCCTTATTCTCAATAACCCTTCCATCACAAATTTGGAAAAAATTCCTTCCCGTTTTACCTCCGGGATTGATAAAATACCCTACAGACCATTGAGGTGGATAACGTATGCCATTGACTACCAGTTCACAGGGCTTAATCCAATTGGCTATCACATTTCCAATATTGCCTTTCATGCCCTCACCACATTCTTAATTTATTTAACCATCCTCACACTGGTTGAAAATCGCCGCATTGCTATTTTCGCTGCACTCATCTTCGCTGTTCATCCTGTACATACTGATAGTGTCGCCTACATTTCAGGGAGGAGGGATATCCTTTCCACACTTTTCTATATCCTTGGTTTTTATATTTTTTTAGAATCGAGAAAAAAGAAAAAAGCAAAGTTCCTGGTCCTGTCGCTTGCTGCTTATCTCCTGGCTATCGCATCCAAGGAGATGGCGGTTACCCTGCCGGCAATCTTCTTCATTTACGATCTTATCCGCAGTCTTCCCGATGAAGGCTCTCTTGCTAATCGATTATCCAGTGCCCTGAAAAAAGTTGTTTCCAGCTATAAATATTTCTACCTCGCCTTCCTTGCACCTGCTATTCTCTTCACTTGCTACAAAGTATTAATAAAATCACCCTCTAATAAAGAAGGGCTCTATGGGGGCAGCCTATACATCCAGCTTCTCACGGTATGTAAAATACTCGTTTACTACATCAAACTGCTCTTTTTTCCCATTAACCTGATAGCAGACTATTCTTTTAATTCTTTTCCCTTACCCCAATCACTGTTCGAGGCAGAAACCCTGCTTTCACTTGTGGTACTCTTTGCAATCGCCTTTCTCACCCTAAAGCTCCTTTGCAAAAACAAACTTATGGCTTTCTCCCTAATCTGGTTTTTTATTACGTTACTCCCCGTCTGTCATATTTTCCCCCATCATGAGCTGTTGGCTGAACATTACCTATATCTTCCTTCTTTCGGTTTTGTTTTGCTAATAGCCCTGGTTCTTGAACTATTGTTAACTTCTAACAAGTATAAACATCACATGTACACCGTTTTCATACTGGTCGTTCTCCTTTTCTCAGTCAGAACGTTTTATAGAAATTACGACTGGAAAAACAGTTTCACTATATGGAAGAAGACAGTCAAGACTGTTCCTGACTGCGCGAGGGCTTTAAACAACCTGGGGATTGAGTATTTCAAACGGAAGGACCTCAAAAACGCAAAAGAACTCTACCAGAAAGTAATAAGGATACAACCCGTATATGAAAAGGCTTACTATAATTTAGGGAATGTCTATAGAACCGAGCAGCGTTTTAATCTCGCCATCGATATGTACCGCAAATCAGCTCAGCTCAACCCCAAAAACTTCAGGGCCTACAACAATTTAGGGAATGCCCATGCCATGCAAAAACGCTATGATCAAGCAATGAAAGAATACAAATCGGTACTAAAACTCAAGCCGCGCTATGCAGAGGCCCACAATAATCTGGGAAATGTGTACCGGAGTTTGGGTAAAACCGATCTTGCAATAGCGCACTATCAAAGAGCCATAAAGATAAAAAGCCGTTATTTTGATGCATACTTTAATCTGGCAAATACTTATGCCGAACGTAAGCAATACGAAAAATCAATCGAGACTCTCAAACAGGCTCTCGGCAAAAACCCTTTCTATCCTTCTATATATAATAACTTAGGGAGTATCTATACCAAAACAGGACAGTATGGTAAAGCTGTTGAAATGTATGCGTACGCTATAAAACTCAGACCTCATTATCCAGAAGCACACAACAATCTGGGTATGACCTATGAGAAGAAGAATAGTTACCAGCAGGCAATCAAGCATTTTGAAAGAGCCATTGAGATAAAACCTGCTTTCCCAAGACCCTATTTCAATCTTGGGAATCTCTATCTGGGGAAACTGAATGACAAGCGAAATGCCCTTCGCTATTTAAAAAAATGGCTTAAGATGGCACCGAACCACCCCGACTCAGATATCATTAGAAAAAAAATCGACAGGATTAAAAAGGGGAGCATTGGCTAGAAAAGATGTTGCGGGTTAATCACTTCTCACTAAATGCCTTCTCTATCAAACTTTGATGGGAGAGGAAGGCTATTGGAGGTAGAGCGTCAAGACCAAAGAAACCTGCATCTTCAGCATCATCCCCTGCTTTCAGCTCTCCACCCATGATTTTCACTTTATATCCAAATATAAGTATTGCCCTGTAATGCTGGCTCATTTGAGAAAAGAAATCAACCAAACCCTCTATTTCTCCTCTAATTCCAGTCTCCTCTTCAAGCTCTCTCAAAACAGCTTCCTCAATAGTCTCATCAATTTCTATAAAACCACCTGGCAGACACCACTTTCCTTTGGCTGGTTCAATTAACCGTTTAACTAAAAGCAATTGATTCCTATGATTAAGCACCAGAGCTGCAGTAGCAGGAAAAGGGTTCTCATAGTGAATCCTGTCACACTTCCGGCAATACCGGCGATTCCTTCCCCCAAAAAATTTCTCAATCACTTTCTCCCCACAATAGGGGCAAAACGTTTTAGCTTCCATAAAAAATCCTTAAACTATAACACCACGAAGTTCACGAAAAATTCAAATATTTCTGTTTGCATTTCATCCAGCATCAAGCGGCCAGTATCCAGAATCGTTCCAATTACTTTGAGTATATCCTACGTTACTAAACCTTTCCTTACATACTCAGCCGCATTCCTGAAAACCCTAACTCCCATTCCTTCCTCGGGAAGATTTTCTCTTGTCCAGCGGGGATGATTGGTACGGTGTAGGTAGCCTTCCGGGTGCGGCATCATCCCAAATAATCTTCCGCTCTCATCACAAATACCGGCTATGCCATCAACAGAGCCATTGGGATTGAAGGGGTAATCGCAAGTCCACTTTTTACAATCATCACGGGTATAATGCATCACTACCTGAGGGCGGGCATGGAGCCTCTTTAGTACACCTTCATCTTTTACTACGAATTTGCCCTCCCCATGTCTTACCGGAAGATAGATTTTCTCAATTCCTTTAGTAAAAACACAGGGGCTTTCCTGATTGAATTTCAGATGAACCCACCGATCCTCAAATCTTCCCGAATCATTGAAAGTCAAAGTAACATACTGGACATTATAGTTCTGATCAAATCCCGGTAGTAATCCCAGTTTTACCATTAACTGGAAACCATTACATACACCAAGGATCAACCCACCTTTCTCTATAAACTGCAAAAAATGGTCAAATAACTTTTCCTTCGTGTTTTTGATTACAGCATGCCTAATGCGGTTGGCATTCGCCCTGGCAGCACCCAGATCATCTCCATCCAGAAATCCCCCCGCCAGATTGAGGAAATGGTAGTCAGTAAGCCTCTTCTCTCCATAAACCAGCTCACTTAAATGAACGATATCAACCTGGTCAAATCCCCCCAGCTTACAGCCATAAGCCATCTCCATCTCACAGTTGGTCCCGTTACCTGATATCACTATTGCTTTTGTTTTCTCAATCTGCTTATTTTTCATCGTAAAAAACTAAAATTATAATTTGCAACCTTCTCTAGTTTAATTGCTAAATAGGATTCAAGGATTCGAGGGGTCAAGGATTCAAGTGTTGTTTTTCTACCATACCCTTCAGCTATGTTAGATGGGACAGATACTGCTGCCCTTCTTATTTGTGATGTTAACCCATATTTTTCATCTCTTGGAAACACCTTTGTAATTCCATATATTTCTATACACAGCTGATATGATTTCTGCCAAACTTTTAATTCTTTGTAACTCTTTAGCATTTCACTAGAACCCTTGATTCCTTGTATCCTTGAATCCTTACCGTCATCTAGACAGCATAATGGAAATCTCTTTAATCATTGCTACAAACCTTCCTAATATAAACAGCAATCTTACCTAGAACAATAACGTCCCCCTCCACGCATCTTTGAGCTCATAAATATCCGCATCGACCACTATTTCTCCTTCTAATCCCACAACTTTAAAAATATTTCCATTAACAACTCTGCCAATTTCCGAAACGGTAGTCCCTTTCATCACTTCTTCAAACTCACCTTTGTTTTGAGGAGAAATGGTAACGATAAAGCGGCTTGCAGATTCTGAATAAAACAAGCTGTCATTTCTTGTTATGCTTTTTGCAGGAACTTTGCGAAGGTCAATCTCCATCCCCAGCCCACCACTAAAACTGCTCTCAACCAGGGCAACCCCCAGCCCTCCATCAGAACAATCATGACAGCTTGCAATCAACTCTAAATCAATGGTTCTCTCTAGAGCCAGATACATTCTTTTTGCCCGGGGCCCATCAACTTTTGGAACGTTATTTCCCACATACCCTGACATGGCATAATATTCAGAACCACCCAGCTCATCGAAGGTCTCCCCCAAAACATAAACCACATCCCCCTTATACTTTACATCCATAGTAACAGCTTTCCTCACATCCTCTATTTTACCCATGACAGAAAATAGCACCGTTGGTGGAATTGAGATTTTGTCATCCCCAATCCGGTAATCATTTTTCATGCTGTCTTTGCCTGAGATACAAGGGACACCGAAGCAGGTCGTGTAGTCATACAAAGCCATATTGGCTCTCACCAGCTGTGCCAGTTTATACTCTCCATCCGGGGTTTTATCAGACCTGACAGGGTCACACCAGCAGAAATTGTCAAGTCCGGCTACCTGCTTAAGGCTGCCACCCACAGCAATATAGTTTCTGAGTGCCTCATCAATGGCACACGCCATCATATGGTAAGTATCTATATCACTGTATCGAGGACAGATACCATGGCTTACTACCACCCCTTCCATCGTCTCTAAAAGTGGCCTGATGACTGCCGCATCACTGGGACCGTCTTCATGTAACCCCACAAGAGGTTTTACAACGCTCCCTCCCTGTACCTCATGGTCATACTGTCTTACTACAGATTCCTTACTGCATATATTGAGCCTTTTAAGCATCTTCTTTAAGGAAGAGGTCAGATCTTCTGGAGATTCAAAGCAAGGCTCTTCATAATGCTTCAACTCCCACTTTGCCTCCATCTCAAGAGGAGGGACCCCCTGATGGAGAAAATCCATATTGAGATAGCCAACTGTTCTTCCATTATAGAGAATATGGAATTTGCCACTGTCAGTAAATTTCCCCAAAACACTGGCCTCGACATTCATCTTTTCAGCCAATGAGAGAAATTGATCAATTTTTTCCTGCTTTACAGCCAGGGTCATTCGCTCCTGCGCTTCAGAGAGCAGGATCTCCCAGGGCTGTAACCCCGCATATTTAAGCGGTGCTTTCTCCAGATGCAGCTCACATCCACCACTTTTTACTGCCATCTCTCCTACCGAAGAAGAAAGCCCTCCTGCCCCATTATCAGTGATGCAATGGTAAAGCTCTAAGTCCCTTGCTTTTAACAAAAAATCAGTCATTCGCTTTTGGGTAATGGGGTCGCCAATCTGAACAGCAGTGGCGGGGGATCCTTCATGGAGCTCTTCCGAAGAAAAAGTAGCACCATGGATACCATCCTTGCCGATGCGCCCACCTGTCATTACAATTAAATCGCCAGGGCTGGACTTTTTCAGGTAAGAAGGTTCTCCAGCCAGTTCCCGTGGCATAATCCCTCCTGTTCCACAATAGACAAGTGGTTTGCCTAAAAATCGATCATCAAAAACAATCGAGCCGTTCACTGTGGGAATTCCACTTTTATTGCCCCCATGTTCAACCCCTTCTCTCACCCCTTCATAGATACGTTTTGGATGGAGCAGACGAGGTGGTATAGCATCTTTATAAAACGGAGATGCAAAACAGAAGACATCGGTATTAAATATTAGTTTTGCCCCCTTTCCTGTTCCGAAGGGGTCTCGATTGACTCCCACAATGCCCGTAAGAGCCCCCCCATAAGGATCTAATGCTGAAGGGCTGTTGTGAGTCTCTACCTTAAAGACCAGGCTGTAATCACGGTTAAAGGCAATGACTCCTGCATTGTCCTCAAAAACTGAAAGGCACCAATCTTCATCAACGGACTTCCGAATCTTATCAGTAGAAGCCCTGATGAAGGTATTAAATATACTTTTTATAATCTTCACATTCCCATTTTCGTCCTGATAACGAATGATTCCATTAAAGATTTTATGCTTACAATGCTCCGACCAGGTCTGGGCAAGGGCTTCCATCTCTACGTCTGTTAATCTTTCACCCAGTCCTACCTGCCTTCGTTCACTGATAATCTTCTCATCCTGTATGTATTTCTGAATAGCTTTCATCTCATTCAGATTCAATGCTAAAACACTCTCCTGGCTTATTCGCATCAGCTCCTTATTATCCACAGCCAGATTAATTTCGCTTACCTTGCCACCAGCACTGTCCTCTTTCACCCGGGGAATAACCAGCGGCACACCTTGCTTTTCATCCCAACTGTTTTTATTTACAATAGTAAATCTTTGTATCAACTCATTAGCCAGTAGCCCGGCGGCTATCTTCTCAACTTCTTTTAAAGACAGGTTCCCTTTTATCAGGCACTGTTTGGAGGTATACACCTTTTCTTCGCCCTTCAATCTAACACCTAATACCAGCTCTATGGCTTCACGGGCAGTCCTGCCCACATTATCAGTAACGCCAGGTCTGAAACCTGTCTCAATAATCCAGTCAAAATCTTGAGCAAGTGGTTTATCAATTGCATAGTGATGAATAACAGGATCGACAAAAGGACCTTCCGCAATCTGCTTGAGTTCATTTGGAGATAGATCCATATCCAAAGTATAAACCTCTATACCTTTTACTCCCTCAACCTGGAAGTGGAGGTTATCCCAAATTCTTTTCTTTATCTTCTCACCCCAGGCATCTTTTACAGAGGGCTTAAATCCTACTTCAATTCTGTGCACCATCATGCATCCTCACCTCAACTCAGTTTTTTTGGAAATTAATTCGTGTCTGACTTAAAACACGCTTCCGTCTTTTAAAATTCGAAATACGAAGCACGAAATCCGAAACAATACTTAAAATTTAAATGTTCAAATGACAAAAACCTTTATATTTCAATGTATTAGTTTAGAACATTTTGCAATTAGACATTCGAATTTGTTTCTAATTTCGAAATTCGATATTCGGATTTTTGCCTGAACGAGGCTTTTTGTTCAGGCACAGATTCAACCATTAACACAACTAGAAAGGTTTGACAACTTATTTCAATTTCCCTTTTTGATTCACCGCAAAGATTACAGAAATAAACACTTTTTGATTCTCTGCGTGCTCCGCGTCCTCTGCGGTGAGGAATATTAAGGCTTAGTTACTTTCCTTTTTAAATTGAAATACATAAATGTTTAGGATATAGTATAAAAATTGAGGGATTTAAGAATTCAGGAATTGAGGAATTATTTATATTTAATTCTTCTCTTCGTGCAGCTTCGTGGTTCCACTTAAGGAGGCAACTGATGAAACGGACATTTATCATCATAATAATGATTGCGGTTACACACTATGGAAGCACTGCTTCCATAGCATCGTCTGTGCCTGGAGAGCTTCTGGTAAAATATAGGCCCGGAGCTTATCCTGAAAATTTGCAGGGTGAGCTGGCTAAAATAGGCTGGGCAAAAATCAAGATAGCGAAAAGCAAACGTTTGAGCCAGGCGATGATGACTCTTAAGAAAAATCCTGATATCATTTGTGTCGAGCCTAATTACTATGGAGAATTTCTCTCAGAGCCTAATGATCCCGATCTTGATCAACAGTGGTACCTGGGTAACATAGAGGCTCCAGATGCATGGGATAAATCTTTAGGCAAAGGTGTGATAATTGGTTTAATTGACTCCGGCGTTGACTTGGACCACGAGGATCTGGCTGATAATATTTTAACAGATGGATGGGATTTTGGAGACGATGATAATGATCCCACCGATGAACTGGGGCATGGCACACAAGTGTGCGGGGTCATTGCTGCTATACAAAACAATGCCCTGGGTATCAGCGGCATTGCACCGGAATGTAAGATACTACCCCTAAAGGTCAACGTAGGCGGTCTCAATGAAATTGAAGATTCAAATGCTGCAGAGGCAATCATATATGCCGCAGATCACGGAGCAAACATCATCAACCTGAGCCTGGGGTGGTCTGAAGGAGAAATTCCAGTAATAACTGATGCCATCGATTATGCAGCAGGCAAAGGGGTTCTTCTGGTTGCGGCAGCGGGACAGGATGTTGGTGGTCCTGTCCTTTTTCCTGCTAATCTGGAAGAAGTGATAGCGGTCTCTGGTACTAATGAAGATAGTAATTTCTGGTTTAAATCAAACCAGGGACCGGAGATTGAACTGTCTGCCCCGGGGAAGGATATCTATACAACTACACTCGGTGGAGGATATGTTATCCGTTCAGGCACATCCTTCTCATCTCCCATGGTATCAGCAGTCGCTGCTCTGCTGGCGGCAAAATACCCACATCTTAACAGGAATCAGATAAGAGAATATCTTATTACCAGCGCAGATGATTTAGGAGATGCAGGGAAAGATGATTTTTATGGATACGGCAAGGTAAATGCCTTAAAGGCACTTGATCCTATCGTCACCCTCGCATTTCCGGATACCATCTCTGGCAGCAGTAATATACCTATGATCTACTTGCTGGCTGTCTTTGGTGAGGGTTCTAACTTTGCCCCGTTCGTCTCAGAAGTTTCATTCGAATCAGCTAATATTACCCCTCTTGGCCCCCCCCTGGTTTTCCCACCTGCCTTCCTTTTGCAAATGGTTATAGTGGAAAACAATCCTTCAGAAGGATGTTCAAACATCACGGTAACTACAGGAACTGAAGTCGTGAACGGATATGATGTCCTCACCATCAAGCTTCTCCCCTGGAATCTTTGAAGTTGGGACGCAGATTTTCGCAGGTAAACGCTGATCAATATTTTTAAATGAGCAAAAAAAAGAACAGACACACAAAATACCATCTCATCTCAATTCTAATAATCGCAGCTGTTTCTTTCATTGCCTATTGTAATACACTTTCAGGAGAGTTTATCTGGGATGACAGGAAGCTTATTCTTGATAACTATTACATTAAAGACTGGGGAAACCTGTCTACAAATGTCACTTCAGATTTTTTCTTCACTTCCCGCGAAGAAGGCAAGATTGGTTACTACCGACCGGTAATCATCCTGTCTTATATGATCAATTACTCACTCTTTAAAATCAATCCTCTGGGATACCATATCACCAATATTTTATTTCACCTTTTAAACGGAATACTCCTCTATCTTCTTGCTGTCCATCTGCTGGGGAGTGTCAGAATCTCTCTGCTTGCCTCCCTGCTCTTTTCCGTCCACCCCGTTCATACCGAATCTGTATCCTGGATCGCAGGAAGAACCGATGTAATAGCCTGCACTTTTTTTCTCACCTCTCTTTATCTTTATATAAAATTCACAGAAAAGAAGCGGCTGTCCCTCTATATACTCTCTCTTCTCTCTTTTATCTTGTCCCTTTTCTCCAAGGAGATGGCTGTCACTCTTCCTCTGATACTTATAATCTACGATTACTACTACACTGCAGAGTGCTCAAGTGAAAAGTTTTTTAAGCGCTTAAGACTGTGGTTGCCTTTCTTTGCCATTATTCCCATCTTCCTCTTCATTAAGTATGCTATCCTCAATATCAGCATGGGCAATCCTCACGTTGCTTCCTTCGGTAAATTCTTTACTATGGTTACTTTCGGCAATGCATTAATTTACTATCTCAAGAAGCTCCTCTGGCCTTTTTTATTGAACGCTTATGTTGTATTGCCATTCACCACTAACATCTTTTCACCAGCTGTACTTCTCGCATTAACCCTTTTCATTCTTTCCCTCTATTTTATCCTGAAGTGGGGACATCAATTTAAAGGGCTATCCTTCATCCTGGCTTTCTTCTGGACAACCCTGATCCCTGTTTCCAACTTTATACCCATAAGCGCACCAACCGACATGGGGTTTCCAACCTGCGAAAGATTCCTCTACATCCCCTCCGTCGGCTTTTCATTAATATGTGCACTGGCACTTGAGAGTTTGATAAAACGGCTTGCTTCAAAAACATATTATAAAGTACTATATGCTCTCTCATTGTTAAGTATACTCTCATGCTATTTCCTCGCTACATTGATACGCAATGAAGACTGGAAGGAGGAACTGCACTTCTACAAAAAAACCTCTCAATCCTCTCCCCTGGCATATATAATCCACAACAATTTGGGTAATGCCTATGTCGATAAAAAAATGTATGCGGAGGCAAAGCGTAAGTTTCAATATATCCTGGAACTGGAGCCTGACTTCTACTTTACCCATCTCAATTTAGGAGTAGTTTACTATCATGAAGGCAAGCTCGATGAAGCCATAAAAAAATACCATGTTGCACTTCGATTAAAGCCAGAATTTGCAGAACCTCACAACAACCTGGCTACTATCTATATTGAAAGGGGGCTCTATGAACAGGCATGGGAAGAATGCCTAAAAGCATTAGAATATAAACCTACTATGGGAGAAGCACATAACAATTTAGGAACTCTTTACGAAATCGATGGATCTCTTCAAAAGGCAATAGAAGAGTATCGAAAAGCAATTAAGATGAAGCCCTATCTGGCCAAGGCTTACTATAACCTGGGGAATGCATACAGTACTCAGGGGCTTTACGATCAGGCTATTTTAGAATTCAAAGAAGCCTTGAGACTAGACCCCGATCATGCGGACATTTACAACAATCTGGGGATATGTTACAAGAAGCAGAGGTTGTATGATAAGGCTATCGAGGCATATCAAAAAGCAATTGCACTTGATGCCGATTATGTTAAGGCTTACAGTAATTTAGGGAATATTTACTGGGAGAAAGGTCAGCATGAAAAGGCTATCCGGAAGTATCAAAAGGCATTAGAACTGAACCCCGATTCATTTGAGATACACAACAGTCTGGGGATAGCTTATCAAAGCTTAAGACAGTACGAGCAGGCTATAAGGACATATAAAGAAGCCCTGAGATTGAAACCGGACTACCCACTCCCCTACGTCAGCCTGGGTATCATTTATAAAAACAAAGGGCTTTACAATAAAGCTATCGAGGCATACAGCAATGCTATTAAATTTGATTCAACCTATGCACCTGCATACATTAACCTGGGGACTGTATATGAAAAGAAAGGATTATATGATAGAGCCATTGTGGCATATAAAAAGGCTTTAGATATCAACCCAGTGGCCGTTATCTATTACAATCTGGGAGTAGCCTATGAAAAAAAGGGGTTGATTACTCAAGCCATCAAATCATATCAAACGTTTATAGAAAAAAGACCTGGTGATACTGCAGGGTATACAAGGCTGGCTTCTCTCTACAAGCAGGAGGGAAAATATGACAAGGCACTCATAATGTACGAAAAATCACTTGCAATTAAACCAGACTCTCCGGCCATTCAGGACAGGGTAAAAAGATTAAAAGGGAAGGTAAGAAATTCGGAGAACGAAATATAATTAAAAAATTGAGGAATCCCTAAATTTCTGATGGTCTACTTTGATGTTTGGATTTTTGCCTGAACGAGACTTTTCGGTCAGTCACTAACTAAAGGGATATATTGATTTTTCATCTCATTCATGATAGAATAAATGTGTTGCTTAGGTCTTGCTTAAGCAGTTGGAATAGTGGGTTTATTTGTGTTGCGTGTTTCGCGTTACGTGTTAGAAATTTATACCCGCAAGGTGAGGGTGAAAAAATATAAGGAGTTTAAATGATAAGTAAGATTTTTTGCCTTGAAATAACTATTATTTCTATCGTTATATCACTCCTAACCGTCAAAACTACTGAGGCGGCGGATCCTTATGCTGTGATTTCAGAAAAAAACCTGTTCAGACCAGACAGGGAAGAGTGGGTTATTGAAAAAACAGATTCAAAAATGTTAGATAAAAAAATCGATACCAGCAAGCTGGAGCTTTTTGGCACTGTCATCGTTGGTGATAAAAAAAGTGCTCTAATTTACGATAAGCAGGTAAATAAAAAGGGTAAGGATAAAAGTAAGCGTAAAGCAAGAAATAAAAAGAGAAAGAAAAAAGCTGAGATCTTTTCTTTAGGGGATTATATAGGTGGTTATGTCGTCTCAGCAATTGACGAGAAAAAAGTTGTTCTGGACTATTACGGAGAAAAGGCAACACTCTATCTGCACGAAGGCAAAGAACCTACTGATGGAGATGTAACTCCACTTACAGAAGAAAAGCCCAAGCCTAAAAAAACCAAGCCAAAGCCAAAAAAGGGAAAGCCAAAAAGTCCGAAGACTGATAAACTGACAGCCGGTAAAATACCCGAGGCACTTGCCAAGTCTCCCTTTATGTCGGAAGATAATATGAAAAAAGTATTAGAGTTTAACAAGGAAATTATGGAAGAGCTGAAGGAAAGTGGAGGAACCTTGGACCCTGATGCGATAAAAGATAAAGTAGGAAAATTCCGGGAGAGGTTTATGGAAGAAATGGGGGGTATGGTGGAGTAAATTCCTTTGTAACTACCCAAGCCCAAATGAATGAACCGCAACGACACAAAGAGCCCAAAGAAATATTTTTTTAACCACATCTTCACCTCCCTTCTCTTTATATATTCTGCTCAAATTCATTCCAATCATGCCCTCCAATAAATTCACGTTCCTTACTTTAGTGATGTTCAATCTCAAATCCCCCTAAACCCAACGATAAGGAAAAGCCCGATGGCTTTTAAACCATCGGGCTTTTTTTATTCCGCTTCTGTGCTTCCAGCTACTTCTGACTACTGTTCATCCAGTATGAATGGAAGCATATCAATAGCAACAGTATCAGTTACCATTTCAGATCCTGTCGTCACTGTTACCGTTAACGTCTCAGCTTCCGCTCCGGCTAACCAGGATGGGCTAACGAAGATCGTTTGCCAGATGCTCTCTGCACCCCATATCAGCGGCGGCAGCGCTATGACCGAGGCCACAGGACTCCAGGTAACCGTACTAACGAATGCCTCAAAGCTGGTACCGTCTCCTGTTATGACCATCATTACCGGAAGTGGTATCCAGCGTGACCTCAGCAGGGTTGCAGGCGTTACTTCCATACTTACACCAGTCTCTACCGTCACTGTGGCGGTATCTTGCTCACCACTGGTAGCACCGGTAGCCGTTACGGTGTCGGAACAGTCGCTGGTTCCACTGCTGGGAGCAGTATAGAGACCGCTGCTGCTGTCAATATTGGAACCACTGCAAGTCCCTGAAACCGACCAGGTATAGGTTTCCGACACGGATGTCCCGCCACAGTCAGTAGAGGCAGTGAACTGCTGGGTCTGTCCAAATTCTATCGTTTGACTACTGGGGCTAACCGTTACCGTATCTGTACAGGTACTCACAGTTACATCGGCACTATCGGTAGCACTCCCATGGGCAGTGTCTGTTACTACAACTGTATCCACACAGGAGGTCCCTGAAGCAGGGGTCCCTGCCGTGTACAGTCCATCGGCATCAATGGAGCTTCCCGTGCATCCGCTGCCGGTGCCGGCAGTACCACCCCCTGAGGAAATTGCCCAGGTGTAGATAGCAGATGCAGTCACATCTCCATTACAGTCGGTTGTGGCACTGAAGTCCACCGTCTCTGCAGCCTTCACACTGGCACTTGAAGGATCGATAGTTACCACAGGCTCGCAGGTTGATACCATAAAGGTACCGCTTACCGTTGTGCCAACATTCCCTGCCATATCCTGCGGGGTTACCTCAACATCGTAAGAAGAACCGTCATCCAGTCCTCCGCCACTATTGGCACAGGTGATGGTTCCTTCTGTGGTACCGTCTCCGGCGTTGGTACAAGCTAAGGTGCCGGTGACATCACTACCATCTTGCTCGATGGTATACGCTGAATTACCCAGATCGACTGCATAGTCATCCTCAACCGTTATCTCAACTTCTGCAGTACCAGGGTCGGTTGCATTATTAACAGCAATGCTTGCGGTGGGAATGGTGTCATCGACTGCGAACAGGACCGTACAGGCACCTGTATCCAGGGCACTTGCGCCTCCCGAAGTGTCACCTACTTCAAGTGTCACAGTCCCTGCCTCAGGTGCGCTTACTACTACTCTTACCATCACTGTGGTAGGTGAACCTGCAGGTAAGGTATCTGTATAATCTGTTCCCTGACTGACACCGCTAAAATCCCGAAGTTCCGAATCAGTAACCGAGTTGTCTTCATCAACAACTACTATGATAGGCTTGGCAACTGCTGTAGTTGAGCTCGCTTTTACCTGAACAATCGCCTCGCCACCCGGAGTAGCTGGAACAGGTCCTTCCACTTCACATACCATTAAACCTGCAGACGCTGCTGTCGCGGCAATATTGGTTATCTGGAGATCCCTGGAGCCTACACCAGGAACGGTAACCGTAACGGTAGCAGTCTCCCCTACGTCATCGTTAACAAAGGTTATTGATGCCCCCCTGGTTGCATCTACTACAGCCACTCCTACATCACTAGTAATTCCATAGGAGGGAGTATCCTCAACAACATTTCCGTATTCATCTGCGGTATCAACACTGGCAGGTGTCAGTAGGGTATTTTCTCCCACCAGCATCTCCCCGGTGATCACGATCGGATCCGCATCCAGACCTTCGTTTGCCACAGGAAGAGAACTGATCTTTACATCATCCTCTGGTGCGGCATAAAGATTATCAATATCCCTACTTGCCTGGTATAGAGTAATATCCTTTAAACCTTTGGTGCTATCTGAGATTTTGAAACATACAGACCTCTCCTGGCCTTTAGTAACTTCCCCATAAACCTTGATGGGGATCTCAATATGCCTTGTTGTCCCATTAGGAAGCGGTGATTTGAGCTCCAGACCCTCAGAAGTTGCTTGATCAAAGTCACTGGTGCTTTTACTTATCAGCAGAGCCTTGCTGCCGTCACACTCATAGGCTTCAATAGTAAGGTCATCGTTATACTCCACAATCTCTGATGTGGTAGGGTTACCTTCAGAACCACTGGCAGATGTAATATAAAGAGTTACCGTATCTCCCGCAACTATGCCACCGGTAGTAGTAGCAAAATCATTATCCAGGTGCAGGTCAAGGCTCAACGGCGCATCATTATCCCATCTTACCAGATAAACGGTTGCGGTATCAGACGCCAGTACCAGACCCTCATCAGACAGGGTAAGAATTGCCTCAAGAGGCTTTCCTCTATCCCCTGTACCTCCGCCGGTTGCTTCCTGTTCATTGCTTTGTCCTACAGCACTTACCGTCGTCCAAACGCCATCTTTAGTATCATCACTCTTTACAGCAGTAGTTATATCCCATGCATCACCAGAACCACCGTTCCCACCATTGGCATCCATTAAGGTCTTCGTAGCATCTACTAGGGGACCTGTTACGGCTGAGGAGACATTGACCGTATCTATGAGCGGGTTTCCATACTCGTCCGCCACAAACACCGCCATAACACTGGATGTTGGGCCATATACTGTATTATTATCATCCAGCACATACCAGGTTTCCTTTTCCACAATAAGATTACCCGTGGCTCCAGGATCTTCACCAATAATGAGCTGGTTCTTGATCCTGGGTTTCATTCCTACCCAGTCCACTGAGCGATGTGTTATATCTGTTCCAACGGTGCTGACTGCGCTCGACCCTGAACCCGTTGTAGCAGTTAACCCAACTCTCATTTGATCTACAGCACCAGACTCGTTGGTGCCCGCTTTCTCTATAGTGACGGTTCCTGTAGCTATTCCATCACTGAACTCAGCGGTGACAGTTGCTGCAGGAATTGTCTCATAAGGAGGATCTCCAACATCATCATTTGCATTATAGTCCGCATAAGCAGTTACCGTTACCGTTTGTCCATCCAGTTCGGGAGCAGTGGTGAAATCATCGTTTTCTTCAACTGCCCATACCTCAAAATAGATATCATCTCCTGCCAGGGCAGAGATACCTGCGTTATTAGATTGATCATAGATAGAAACAGAAAGATCTTCAAAAAGATCGGCAGGTCTCACCCCCGCAACGCGAAGCGTCCTTAACATTAAGGTAGCCGCCTCGGGGGCTCTTACCTCTACCTCTGCCGAAGCAGGATCAAGGCCAGTCACCGTTGCTGTAAGTGTATCTGTCCCCGGGTCACAACTACCGGCTACGTTACATGCATATCTTACATGCGCCCTGGCTGCAGGTCCCACATCAATGACATCGAAACTCAATACAGCCGAGTCTGTTAAAAATATGTTTTCCTGGATACTGCTGGTTACACCCATGTCTGTTTCAAGAGTAGCTGAAACAGCTCCCAGGGCGTCACCAGTTGGTCCTGCCGTTGCCGGCTCACCACTTGCGTCAAGCAGGGTGATGTGGACGTTGACATAATAATCTTTTTTACTCGTATCAATGTCACCTACCACACCATTGTAAAAGGCAACGTAATCATCACCTCCAGGATAGGAAACCTGTATTACCACTTCTGCTGCATTATCAGCAAAGCAGGTTCCTCCCACTCCCCAGGCAAAAACGAGTGACAGCACACAAACCATAAATCGTGTAATCTTTTTCTTCATCGCATCCTCTCCTTTCTTTTTTGATTCTCGTTATCAAGTAAAATAAAGCACGATTACAATTCTATCATTTACCTTCTAATCATCATATGTTGGTTTTCCCATCACCTCCTTTAATTAGATTTATGATGTTTTTGTTTCCTTTATAACTATTAACTTAATTTTGATACAACATTCAAATATTGTCAAGTTTTTTTCTTAATAAATTTAAATTAATTATATACATCGGCAGTATCAAGTTTTGCTTTAGCAAATTCTTGATGGAAAATCAGAAATGATAGATTTTTAATTCCCTTATGGATTATTAAGGAATTTTGATACAACATTCAAACATTGTCAAGTTTTTTTTGAATGTGGAATGCAATTTTTTATTCTGCAACCCGGTACCACGAAGTGCTGTTATACGTCTATCGTTTTCCGGTTGCGCTGCTAGTTTCGTCTTTCGTTATACGGTTGCGTTGTTTTTTATCTCATTATAATTTTGGTTTTTAACCTCAACCGATCCACGTATACCGAAACGAGTTGCGCAACCGCAACCGTATTACACAACCTAAATTTCTAACTCCTTAATCCAGTATCATTCTCCTCACCTTGATCATACCATGTTCACTGAACCATTTGCAAAAAGCAAAATCCCCAGGCTACAGATTTATTTCCCCAGCGCCTTTTTTAAACCTTTCACCTTTTCTTCAAACTCTCTGGTAATCAACTCAGCCTCTTCGAAGGTATCAATCACATGAGGAGTGATAAGGATTAAAAGCTCTGTTTTCGTTCCAACATTTTTTTTATAACTGAAGACCATGCCGAGGTAAGGAATCTTTGATAAAAAGGGAATCCCTTCCATGGTTTCATCTGTCTTTTCCCTGATTAACCCACCGATGGCAATTGTCATACTATCCTGCACTACCAGGGTGGTATCAGCTTTCCGTTTTAAGATAACGGGTGAGTTGATTCCTTCAATACGCTGCTCACTGACATCACTTACTTCCTGGCTGACCTCCATAGTCACTAAACCCTTATCATTGATACGGGGGGTAACCGAAAGCAGGATGCCGGTGTCACGATACTCAATGGAACGCGAATAGGTTTCGCCTGCTTCCATGGTAGTAGGAGTATATTCGCTGGTCACAATGGGAACTTCCTTACCCACCTCAATCGTTGCCTCGGTATTATCAGCAGCCAGGATATGGGGAGCAGAAAGGATATCAACCTTATTCTCCCTGGCATAGGCCCTCAGGTAGGATAACAACCTGTCAGCAGCAAAGGCATAGGTAAAACCAGGTTGGGCAATGGGTTGCGATAGATTAGATGTTAATGAATTCATGCCGACATTTTGCCCTACCCTGTCAGTTCCTTTATACCCTCCCAACTTGGCATAATCACTTTGAAGTGACCACTCCACACCAAACTCAGTAGTATCATCCAGGGTTATCTCAGCAATCAGCACCTCTATTAATACCTGTTTGGGTATGATATCGAGCACCTTGATAGTCTTAAGCACCTGAACATAGTCCTGGGGTGTTGCCCGTACAAGTATGGCATTATTGACCTCATCTACTACAACCTTTACCTCACCGACTACGGTCGATAAACCTGTCCTGCTTTTACTCACCCTGGAGGTTTTGGTCTTCTTGCTTTTTTTCTTTGTCCTTGTCGTCCTAGTTTTCGTATCTCTCCTCTTTTCTCCATATAGTTCCTTAATGATATCCCCTATATCGATAGCCTTGGCATTCTCCACGAAATATATGAATATCTGCTCCTCCAGCTCTTCCCTCACCCCGTCCAGTTTCTTAACCCATTCAGTAACCTTCTCAAAAATTTCCGGCATGGAACTGACTGCCAGAATTATATTCAGCCGCTCAATAGGAATAAAGCTTACCAGCTCTCCTCCTGCCTTTTTTTTCTTTGTCTCAATCCCCATGGCCTTAAAGAGATCCTGAAGCTCTTTGGCAAGATCCTTTGCTTCCGAATCTTCAAGTTCATAAAATCTGACGTGCACGGTATCAAAAACACTCAAATCCACGGTATCAATCAAACTCAGTAACTTTCTCACATTAGAAACAGTATCAATAATAATCAGGATATTCCTGCTAGGGTAATCTACGATTTCTCCCCCTTTCCCCAGAAAGCGTTTCAATATTTTTACCATCTCTTTTGCAGGGATATAGCGCAGTGGAACAATCTGGAGAATCAAGCGGTCAGGAGAAGAGGGGTCTTCCAACTCTTTTCCTATTTGAGGTACAAGTGGTTGCTTTTTTGCGTCCTTCACCGGTATGATTTTATAGATATTACCTACCTTGATTGCCGCAACATTATTGATTTCAAAAATGGTCTCCAAAATGGGGAATATATCCTCTAAGGAAATCTCTCCACTTGTATGAATATTCACCTTCCCTTTTACCTTAGGATCAACAATATAATTTATCTCCAGTATCTCTGCAAGGGCTGTAATCACTTCCCTGATATCGGCATCCTCAAAGTCCAGGGCAATCTTCTGTTGTCCCTCTTCAGGTTTTTCTGGTTTAGCAGGTGTAACTTCTACCACCTCCTCCAGTTGCTCTTCTTCTAAATCCTCTGATTCAACTTCCTCATCTTCTGCCATTTCCTCTTCTAAAATCCCTTCACTCTCCTTAAGTTTGGTCACCTCCCCCTTTTCTTCCACGACTACTTCCTTTTGAACCTCCACAGCTTTTGGGAGTGTTTCTTCCTTCTTTAATTCTTCTCCTTCCTCCTCCTTTTTCTCTTCTGGTTCAGCTTCCTCCAGGGCACCAAATTTTTTCATTTCTTCTTCTACCAGTTTTCTGAACCGAGACTTCAAATCTTCAATCTCTGACTTTTCCTTTTCGCTCAACTCTTTTTTCAGGGCTTCCGATTCTTTCTTTGGATTATCCTCATTCACTCCCACCTGTGGTTTTGTCTCTTTCTCCGTTTTTTTAGCTGCTTTATCTGAAGATTTCTCTTCTGCTTTGATTATGGTAGTTGTGACATCGGTTTTAACCTCCTGATTTTCAGGTACCGCTTTTGGAGGCTTCTCCTTTTCCTGAGGTAAAGTTTTTTCTATACCTCCACTTAAGAGAATCGCCATTATTACCAGAAAAAATACCGCAAACTGTTTCATCTCGTCTTATCCTCTTTCTGTACCATGTTGTGAACTTCTTTAAGCTTTCTTTTTCTTCCCTGCATCTTCTTTCATAAAGAAGCCTGTAACCACAAGGGTCACAATCACTTCTTTAGGGTCACTCTGACTTTTAATGCTGATTTTCAACTTTGGTATGATGAGATACTTCGAGTTCTTTTCCAGGTCAGCCAAAAACTTTCTCGTCCTGTTTAAGTCTGTAGTCAATCGTATTTCTATAGGGATAGCCAGGAACTCCCCTTTCTCTTCTGCATCCTTTACCTTCACACTTTTCAACTCCAGATCATGTTCTTTGGAAATCTTCTCCAGCATTTTTTGCATCTCTGCTGCAGCCAGCGAAGTTGTACTTCCTTTTAGCAATTTTTTATTCAAATCATCCTGTTTTCTCTTCAGTTGGGTAAGCTTCTTTTCTATCTCCCCTCTCTGATTAATTATTTTTTCATATTTTTGAAGCAGCATCTCTTTCTGATCCGTTCTTTCTTTTATATCATTTTCACTCTCAATGAAAGGAGAAATAACATAGTTTATGATAAGGAACACCCCAACAGCCAGCGCACCTATCATCAAAACCTTTTTATCCCTTTTGGAAATATTCAAGAAAAACTCCTTCTTAGAATAACCACGAAGAAATTAGAAACACAAAACTTTGATTATAAAACTATCCTCCTGATGCCTGACTTTAATCGATTCACTTTAAAATTGATAATTAAACCAATCCTTAATCCGGTAGCCTTTGATCCTCAAATTCATTTTTCTTTTTTCCCTTTGCACTTCGTGAGCTTCGTGGTTCAATAGATTTACTCCCCACTGCTCACGGTTGCTGTTACATTAAATTTTTCCTTATCTTTTTTCCTATCCTTAGTAATGGAGGATCTGAATTTTACATCTTCAAATAATTCTGATTCTTCTAAAATAGGAATTATTTCAGATGCGGCCTTTGCATAGCCAGAAAGGTCCACCCTTCGTTCTCCTTTTTTTTCGTTGTATGAGAAACGTGTTAACCACACCTCTTCAGGAATAATCAGTGTAAGTTCCTTTAGTATATTTAATTTACTAACGTCGTCCACCTTAATTTTCTCCACTGAACCCATTTTACCCTCTATATCTGTAATCTCTTCCTGCATCCGTTCAATCTCTCTTACCCTCCCTTTTAACGCATCAACTCTTTCACTAAGCTCAGCAAAATAAATCCTCTCTTTTACAAAAAAGGAAATGGTAAAAGAAGATATCCCCAGTAGAAACAGAACCATCACAGTTCCTCCACAAATCAGGCTCCAGTTTTTCTTTCTCTTAGGTCTAAGCTCAGGAGGTATGAAATTTACATCAAGTGCTACACCTTTAAGTCCCTTAAGTGCTAAACCAATTGCAGCCGACAGGCAGGGGACCTCTTCCCTGACATTATTTATATTTATATTAAGATTGTCAATCAACCGGGCATCAATGTCTTCTTTTTCTTTTAGATGGTCAATCAGGTTTTGATCAACTCCGTTTCCTGAAACTATGAGCTGAGAGATCCCTGAACTGCCATCACCCAGACTCAGCTGTGTAGTTTCAATCTCTGATAAAATTTCTTTCACCTGCTCCTCTACTGCTTCATCCGCATCTGTCTCTCCACTTCGCCGGGACAAATTAAAACATCTGGAATAAATTAAGGCATTATCTCTCACCACCCCTAATTCACAACAGTCATCATCCATATTAACCAAAAACCTTGTGCCCTCTTCTGCAAATGTTCCTTCCCTTCCTCCTTTGCTTAAAAAACGCTCCCACGGCGCTACCAGCTTCTTTCCCCAACTACGCGCCTTTAACCACTTACTGCCTTTGACAATCCACTCTTTATCCAATCCATTCTTCCTGGCCTGACCTTTCTTTACAATTGCGTTATAAAGAGCTGTGGAAGTTACTTCAATACCCCTCACCTTGATGTTTATTCTTTGAAGCAGTTTAAGGTAGTAATCAACCATTTCCTTCTTAACCACCAAGAGTAAAACATGGATAAGATTTTTCTCTTCATCCCGTTTCACTACTTTAAAGTTAAAATAGACATCATCCAGGGTAAAGGGTGTATAACGATCCATTTCAAAGCCCAAAACCTCTTTCAGATTTTCTTCAGTAGGTGAAGGAAGAGAAAGTCTTTTAAAGATCACTTTGTTGCCTGGGATTCCAAGGAAGAGATTATCACGGTCACCTTTGTTTTGATCGATAAACCCTTCGATATTGCTCAATAATATTCCTTCCCTGTCTTCAGGGCTTACCTCTTCTAAAGACACCAGGCGATAATTTCCCAGAAAAGGATCACCCTTTAGCCCCTTTCTCAGCAATACCATTACAACCCGATTATCGTTTACTGTCAGTCCAATGCTGTCCATAATAAATACAGGGTTCAGCGTTCAGGGAACAGGGTTCAGTTGAGTTCCTCTATTCATTGACCTACTCGCCCTGACCCCTACACCCTCACCAGTTAAACTCCTTCCTCCCAATACATCACCTTATACTTGTCTTTTTTCTTTGGAGTAATCTCAACAACAGCAGTAATAGCCCTCGCAACAGCACTGTCACCCACTCTACCACGCGCCTCAATCCTGTAATAATTAGTAGGATCAACAGTAATCTGCGGCGATATTTGATTATAGTTTGGTAACTCCATTAATCTGGCATCACGTATGTCCTCAAACTCTTCTTCACGTCTGAGTTCAATTATCCTTCTTGCAACATCGTCAGTCATTCCCGATACACTCATCAAAAGGCCATAAGAAGCATCATTAATGTTAACTTTAAGAGAAGTCTTTTTGGAAAAAACAGTGAATAACTCTGAGAGACCCTGACCGATGCTTCTTCTCTCACCCTCCTCCAAATCCTGATCTAATTCATCAAGAAGGGAATGGTCCTCCTCCATTAATTCATCACGTTCTTCAGAAGAATATTTACTCCCATAATAGATCTCCTCAGTCACCCCTCTTACCAGGAGCAACTCCTCAGTCACCACAAACTCTCCGTCCCTGCATTCATAAGGGTTCTCTAAAGACTCATAGTATTCATCCTCAGCACCATTTAATAAATGGTTGTGGTCTTTATCCACCCAGTCAATAATCGAATCTACAATGACATCCCGCTCTTCTCCTTCCAGCCCGCAACTATTTTCCAGGATATCAGTTAGAAGTTTTCTATTTCTCTTTGCTTTTTTTGCAATCCAGTTAAGATTGATCTTACTTCCTTCATCACCAATCCTGACTTCACATTCACCATCCTCAAATGGAAAGACATACGGCTCTTCCCTGGGTTTCCACTCATTTAATTCCTCTTCCTCTTCGTCTATATCTTCCTCCTCATCCTTAACCATCGATTTTTTGCTTCCTTTAAACTTTTTCACAGCACTTTTCGTCTTGACTATTTCAATGATCGCACGATTGATACCTGCCTGGGCAAGATAATAAGACTTTTCTCCTTCTTTAAAGTTCTTTGTAATAGTGGCTTCTATCCTCATGGTATGACAAAATTCAAAAACCATTATAGAAAGCAGGATTAAAACCCAGAGCACCAGCATCAGAGCAATGCCCCTCTCTGCTTTTTTTAAACCACGAAGGTCACGAAGAGAACTAATAAATTTTCCTTTCAATCTTGATCGCTCCTTTTCTTCCTCATCTTCTTACTGTAGATCATCAGGGGGACAATCAGCTCTCTATAGTAAAGCTCTGCTTCATCTTCTTCCTTCTTCCTCTCTTCCTCAAAAGTCAATTCAATCCTAACAGCATGTGGCAGCGTTCCTTCTTTTTCGGCATCCCAGTGCTCTTTCCACTCTCCCTCCCCTTCTCCCTCTTCCTTTCCACTCCTTAATTCATAATACTCTAATTTCATAGCGGTTACATATGAATCCAGAACCTCTATCTCATCTTTGTCAATGTTGTTTCTTTCCTTAAAGATATCAGTTTTTAAGGCATCCCTTTCTACTACTACCAACCCCTCATCACTCTCTACCCAAAAAGATAGCCAGGACAATCCTTTTTTACCCCCCTTAAGAGGAACTGTGGAAACAAAACTTACTGAATCTTTCTTTCCCTCAAAGGCATAAAATTCTTTATGGGTGTCAAACTCACTGGGGGTTACTTTATAAGGAAATGTTGATTTTATCTCCCTGCCCAGAAGGTTCATAACAACCCGCATCCTCTGAATCCTTTCAATATCTTCTTCGCCCTTTTCCCAGGCTCTGGAACCCATGCTAAGCGTCCCATAGATCATCACCAGAACCACAGAGAGGATAGAAATAGACACAAGAAGTTCCAATAAAGTAAACCCCTTTTCAGGGTGCAGGGGAAAACTATCAGGACATATTTTTGTTGGTGCCTCTTCTTTAGTTGGTATGTTTAATTGTTTTTTCATTTGACTTGACTTTGAATTGTTATTCGCCATTAGGATTATAAGCTTACATGCTTTTTCATCTTGTAACATTTTTCCCTGAACCCTGTTCCCTAAACCCTGTCCGGCCTATAACCCTTCCTGCTTCTTTACTGTTTTGAGTGTTGCCAATGTTATACTTTTCTCCTTTTCACCTTCTTTCCACGAGACAACTGACTCCAAACGAAACATCTCCAGAGGAAGATGATCAAAAAGTTCTTCATCTTCCTCATCTCCCATATACTCTTCATAGGGCATGATGCTTACTCGAAAGTAGTAACCATCATCAAAACTCCCACTCTCTTCTTTTTCCTTCATCTCTTCTTCGACCTGAAGCTCTTCAAGCTTCTGCTTAGCATATATGGTAGCAGTAGTATATGTTTGAGAGGTTCTGGCTATACGCAACCCAGCCGAGAATTGCTGCATGATAACAGTTATGGCAACACCCAGTATGGAAATAGCCAGAAGGATCTCTAAAAGAGTAAACCCCTTCTGGGTAGATATTCCAAACATTTCAGGTCTCTTCTTCCTCAGTTATTTTTACAATCCCTGTTAAAAATTCGAGTGCTATCCTGTATTCCCTTTCCTTTTCATCCATTAGAAAAATCTCTCCACCGGAGCAACTCCCGTTAGGATAAAAATCTATCCATACTTCCTCCTCAGTAAACTCCTCACCATCTATAACTACTCTTGCCAGTTTAACTTGCTTTGGCATCGTGTAGATTTTCTGTTCTTTCATCCTTTTTGGCAAATCCTCTTCATCCCCCTCGCCATCAGACTCTTCTTCATCATCATCTTCTTCATCTCTATAATACCTCTCCTCCTCCTTAAGAGATTCAATAATCATTTCCCCTTTTTCCATATTAAATGTCACTTGGTAATCACCGCCGGTTGTAACTGCCTGACTTCTAGCGTATCGCAAACCGGCAGCCATTCTCCTGGTTGTTGTCTTAAGCTTTAGCCCTGTTAAAGAAGTAATGGCAGGAGCAACCAATGCAGTGAGAAATCCGATGATAACAAGCACCAAGATAAGTTCAATAAGGGTAAACCCCTTTTCAGGTGACAGGATACAGGTGACAGGGCGCAGGGTAAAACGATTATAATTCAATTTCGTTGATAATTTCTCTTTGCCAGTTGATATTTCTAAGCACATCTTATTTGACCATACCAGTAGAATGTTCCTTAAATAATTATTATAATGCTTAATGACATAACTCAACAAGATAAACCCTTAAGTCATCTATTTTAAAGGAAAACTGTTCTTCTATAACCATACTAAACATGTTTTGAATATTATCCATTAAAATCATATAGTTACTAATTTCTTGTTGAGTAAAGTCAATAGGCTTATTATTATATTTTATTCTGTCATTGCGAGGAGCGAAGTGACGAAACAATCTCACTCAATTCCAACTACTTAGAGATTGCTTCGCTATTACTCGCAATGACAAATTATTATAACATTAGTTACAAAACGTTCTACTAGGTGTGCAGGCAGGCAGAACACCCTGCTACCCGAAAAGCGCAACTCCATACCAAAATCTTGATAATCTGCGTTCATCTATGTCCCAAAAAGAAGTTGCCTACACCGAAACGAGCCGGAAAACCATAACCGTTCAACTCAACCTAAATCTTAAACTCTCTGATCCAGCATCTCGCACAACCAGCGCTCTAAGTCCAATCATACAGCATGTATCCTGCATCATGTATCCAGCATCATTCCACTATTACTCATCAACTTCCCAGCTGTTGATATCCCTGTCGAGAGCCTCTCCTCCTTCTTCTCCATCCTTCCCGTAGGAACTCAAGTCATAGTAGTAATTATGTTCTCCCGGATAATTATAGACATATTCATTGCCCCACGGGTCTTTGGGAATAACCTGTTTTTTCAAATAGGGGCCGTCCCATTTACTCATCTCTTCCTCACCCGTCTCAATCAGCAGGTTCAGAGTTTCCGGATACTTTCCTACATCAAGTTTATAGGTATCCAAAGCTGTGCCCAGCAACTCTATCTGCTGCCTGGCAATACCGGGTTTAGCCTTCTCGGCTTTACCAATAAATCTCGGTGCCACTACCGCACCGAGAAGACCAATAATCACCAGAACCACTAACAGTTCTATTAAGGTAAAACCCCCTATCCACCTTCTTCTTTTTTCTTTTCTTCCCATAAGAACCTCCCCTCCGTAAAATAGTTTTTGTCAAAATCAAACTACAGAGTATTATTTCTCAGTGGTACCCCCGTTAGATAGTAAACCTTGTGGAAGGGTTATTTATCCAACAGGCTTGACATCTGACAGAGTTCACTTGCTTAGTAGGTATCTAACGGGGTGAATCTGTGGTTTCATATGTTTTAAAATGACATATCATTTACACTGATAATAGCCAGTAACATGGTAATAACAATGGAACCCACAATAAAAGCCATAAACAAGATCAAGCAAGGCTCCAGCAATGAGATTAACCGCTTTATCGCATTGCGAACATCCTGATCATAAGTATCAGCCACCTTGAGCAGCATCTCGTCCAATCTCCCTGTCTCCTCACCCACCGTAATCATATGGATTGCCAGTGAGGGAAAGGTATTTGCACTTTTTAAAGGCTTGGAGATTCCCTCCCCTTCCTTGATTCCCTCATGAATGCCAGTTAGTGAACCGGCAATGACCAGATTACCAATGGTCTCTTTGACAATATTTAGCGATTGCAGAATAGGGACACCACTTTTAATTAACGTGCCGAGAGTTCTGGAAAAACGAGCTACCTCAATTTTCTCTACCAGTGTTTTAACCATGAAAAGTTTGAGTTTCAGTTCATCCCACTTCAAACTTCCCTTTTCAGTAGCAAGATATTTTTTTATTCCAAAATAGGTTCCACCGATTACACCTGCCATCGCCCACCAATAACCCTTTACGACCTCACTCATCCCCAGGAGAAACTGGGCAGAAGCAGGAATCCCCCCACCCGCATCGTCAAACATGGTAGAAAACTTGGGGATGACAAAGGTCAGGAGAATTATTATGGTAAGCCCACAAACTCCTGTGAGCAGCATGGGATAAATCATAGCGGAGGTTATATAGTCCTTTAACTCCTGTGAGCTCTCCAGAAAATCCACTAATCGCTCAAGTACCATTTCCAATACACCCCCAGCCTCACCTGCCCTCACCATATTCACATATAATTTGGAAAAAACCCTGGGATGCTTCGCCAGAGCATCTGCCAATGAAATTCCTTCCTGTATACCACTTAAAATATCGGTGATAACCTTTTCCAACTCTTTTTTCTCAGTCAACTCAGCCACAATAAAAAGGCTTCTATCTAAAGGCAGACCTGCTGAAATCAGTGTTGAAAGCTGCTGAGTAAAGTTCATAACATCTTTGGAGGAAACCCTCTTAAAGAACGCCATTAAATCTATATCCAGCGAAAAGCTCCTGGCCTTGCTGGGATGTCCAATCTTCATTGGGATGTAACCCAGAGACTGCAGCTTACTGATGACCTCCCTCTCCTCAGGCGCCTCCATTAATCCCTCAACAATCTTCCCCATACTATCCGTTGCTTTATAGGAAAATTCTGGCACTGTAAGTCTCCAATGCTTTTGGGAGTGTTCCTTCTTTGTCAGTAATCAAAAGTCATCCTCCCTTGTCTGGACTTGATGCTGGATACTGGTTTCTTGATACTAGATGCTGGATACTAGTGAAGCTTCGCCTCAAACCGACTAGGCTTCGTGATACTGGATGCTTGATGCTGAATAGAAAATGTTAAGTCATTTTTTTTGCCAGAATCCAGTATCTCTTTGCAAAATGTATCGTTGATTAAAACTTGACTCATTTGTTAAGTTTCTGGCTTATAAGTAGACGGCTAGTATCCAGTATCATTTTGTTGATCATAGCAAATCCTACAATCACTGGATTTTTAATAGCAAATGATCTACGCGTTATTTCTTACTCCACCTGTGTCACCCTCAACACCTCGGAGATAGTACTGATCCCTGTTTTAACTTTCTGCCACCCGGCTTCTCTCAAGGTCCTCATACCTTGCGACCTTCCCTTTTCTTTAATGACATTAGAGGGAGCTTTGTCCAGGATCAATCCTCTTATATCATCATTTATCAGCAATAACTCATAGATACCCTGTCTGCCCCTGAATCCTGTGTGGGAACACTTCTCACATCCTGCCCCTTTGAAGATAGGGAGTTCCTTAACATCAGACTGACTTACCCCTAACTCCTCCATAACACCCAGCTCCGGAGTATAGGTCTCTTTGCATTCAGGACAAATTACTCTCACAAGTCGCTGAGCCATGATACCCAATAAGCTGGAGGAGATGAGATAGTTCTCCATTCCCATTTCCAGCAATCTGGTCACTGCACCAGCAGCATCATTAGTATGTAAGGTACTGAAAACCAGATGACCGGTTAAAGCAGAGTGGATGGCAATTTCTGCTGTCTCTGCATCCCTGATCTCTCCAATCATAATAACATCTGGGTCCTGTCTCAGTATCGATCTCAAGATATTGGAAAAACTAAGCCCAATACCAGCTTTAACCTGCACCTGGTTTACACCACCCAGCTGATACTCAATAGGGTCTTCTACGGTTATAATCTTTTTTTCCGGAGAATTGATTTCACCTAAAGCTGCATACAAGGTAGTAGTCTTTCCACTCCCGGTAGGTCCTGTCACAAGAATAATGCCATAAGGCCTGTTGATTAAATCCCTGAATTTCGATAAATCATAATCGGGAAAACCCAGCTTTTCCAGATCAAGAATTACGCTCTCCCGATCCAGTATCCTCAACACAACACTCTCACCAAACATAGTGGGCAGTGTAGATACCCTGAAATCAATTTCTTTGCCCAGCACTCTCAATTTTATTCGACCATCCTGCGGAAGCCTTCTCTCAGCAATATTCAATTTAGCCATGATTTTCAACCTGGAAATAACAGCGGCCTGAAGCCTTCTGGGAGGTGCCTCCATATCATGTAATACACCGTCAATACGATACCTCACCTTAAAATCTCCCTCAAAAGGCTCCAAATGAATATCACTGGCTCTCATTTCAATAGCACGGGAAATGAGCAGATTAACCAGTCTGATAACAGGCGCTTCAGAGGCTAAATCTTTCAGGTGATCAACATCTCCTTCATCATCAATGGACAAGTCTTCCTTGCCATTCTTCCCGATATTCTCAACAATCCTCTCCATAGAAGTCGTATCGGTGTTGAATAATTTTCCCACTGCATCCAGAATCTCTTCTTCCCGAGCCAGATTAATCTTCACTTCATAGTTTGTTGACATCCTCACTGCATCGCAGGCATAAACATCATAAGGGTCACTCAAGGCTATGGTTAATACATTCTCATTGAGGCTTAATGGAACAAACTTATACTGCCTCATAAATTTTTCTGAAAGGTTTTCCAGTACAATTGTCTGTTGAGGAAAATCTTTTAAAGAGACAAAAGGTATATCCAAATATTCACTTAACGTTTCCAACAAAACAGTCTCAGAGATGAGTCCCAAATCTACCAAACGTCGACCCAATCCTTCAGTGCTATTCGACTGCGCTGTAAGTACCTTGTCCAACTTATCCTCACTGACCTTTCCGGATTCCAGCAGGATTTCACTCAATGATTTAACTGTCTTAATTGTCATAGCCGCAAACTCTCCTGAAATATTTTATCTAATGACTTAGAAATACCATTTAGCTTACTTAACGTCAAGGTATAACCCAACTACAGCACCAATCCAGTGAACAATTTAAATAAGTTGACATTTTAATTTGTCGTTCACAATAGTTTAATATACAAGTTCAATCTTCGCTCTATCTCCATACTTTTCAAATTGGGCTATTGATTCCATATTGAGTTTTGCCTTTTCATAATCAGGTCTCAGATTGAGTGCCTTCTCATACTGTTCAAGTGCCCTATCATATAACTTCTGCCCGAGATAAGTATTCCCCAGATTAAGGCAGGCTTCAGCATAAGTAGGTTTCAATTCAATGGCCATTTTGAAGTGCTTGATTGCCAGCTCATAGAACTCTCTCCCCTTTCTTAAATAAACATTGCCCAAATTGTTGTGAGCCACTGAATAACTCGGGGCTAAATGCAGCGCTTTTAAATACAGGTTTTTTGCTTTATCATCCAGGCCCACAGAAAAATAGAGATAACCCATATTATTGTAAGCCTTTACATATGCAGGGTCCCGCTTAATCGCCTCTCTGTATGCCTCAATGGCTTTATCATACATCCTATTATCTTCATATGCATTACCCAGGGCATCAAAAGGTCTTGCCTTATTCCACGATTTTTTACAGGCATCATTCCAGAGATTAACCTCACTCATCCATATCTTGTTCCTCTGATAGGTACTAAATCCCAAAAACCCAGTAATTATAACTGCAAGGACTAACGGTAAAGAAAAGGTGGATTTCATCTGACTGGCTCTTTAATCTAATAATCAGCACAATTTTTCATAATGTATACCATTTTACAGGTAATGTAAACCCTGCTGGAAAGTTTGGACGGTGAATTAACTAATCCTAAAAAATATCAACACTTAAATCAGCTATAAACATTATTTCAAACAAAAAATAGCAAAACAAGAAATTATTCTTGACACCATTTAATTCAATGGTATATTGACACTCTAATTAGAGTATTATTAGAGTCTATGCAATGATAAGCCCAAAGAAAAATGATAAAGTAACAATCAAAATTCCCAGACCTCTGTATAACCACATTAAATTAATTAAAGAAAATTTAGGATTTAACTCCGTTACGGATTTTGTTGTCTATCTTTTAAGGAATATCGCTTCAAGTGGCAGACCAAAAGGCAATCAAAACCATGAAAAAAAATAATCTTAAAACAGTTACTTAAAACGCCTGTCTCCTAAAAAAGGTCTTATTTTCACTATTTATAAACTCTCTTTGCATGAAAACATAATATAAAATTGAGGAAAGTAAGAATTCAGGAATTGCGAACTGAGATAATCCCTGAATCTCTACGTACAGGATTATGAGAGAGAGAAGAGTTCTGGTTATAGGTCTTGACTGTCTTACACCCCAACTTGTATTTGACCGCTTTCTAGATCAACTGCCTGCTATAAAAAAACTGGTAGGCAACAGCATCTATGGTCCCCTAAAAAGTTGTATCCCACCCATTACTGTTCCAGCCTGGGCATGTATGACTACCGGGAAAAATCCCGGCCGCCTTGGCATCTATGGCTTCCGCAACAGGTTTGATCGCTCCTACGATGGTCTCACTATTGCTACCAGTGGAGAGGTAAAAGAGGATCGGATATGGGATATCCTTTCACAGGCCGGTAAAAAGGTCATCATGGTTGGCGTTCCCCAGACCTACCCCCCCAAACCTGTCAATGGATACATGATTACTTCCTTTTTAACACCTGATACCAGCTGCCAGTATACCTATCCTGCAGAGCTAAAGGAAGAGGTAGAAGGGCTGGTTGGTGAATATATCCTTGATGTAGACAATTTCAGAACTGATAACAAAGAACACCTGTTAAAACAAATCTATCAAATGACCCAGAAGAGATTCACAGTAGTAAAACACCTTTTAAAAAACAAACCCTGGGATTTTTTTATGATGGTAGAAATGGGACCCGATAGAATACATCACGCATTCTGGAAACATTCAGACCCAAATCACAGAAAGCATGAACCCGGCTCACTTTACAAGAATGCCATCCTTGATTACTATAAATATCTCGATCAGGAACTAGGAGAAGTCCTCTCTCTCTCAGATGATAATACCATCACAATCATTGTATCAGACCATGGGGCACAGGCAATGGAAGGGGGCGTATGCATCAATGAATGGTTAATCCAGGAGGGCTATCTTACACTGCTTGAGAAACCACCAGGAATCGTCTCTCTGGCAAAGGCAAAGATTGATTGGTCCAACACAGTCTGCTGGGGAGAGGGAGGATACTATTCCCGTATCTTCTTTAACGTTAAAGGACGTGAGCCTCAAGGGGTTATCTCACCACACAACTACGAAGAAATAAGAACCGAAATCGCACAAAAGCTGGAAGCCATGTGTGATGAAAAGGGAAATCCACTGGGAACCAGAGTCTTTAAACCAGAAGATGTCTATCCGGTAACAAACGGCATTCCTCCAGAACTGATAGTCTATTTTGGCAACCTCAAGTGGAGATCCGTGGGAAGCATAGGATATGGTAGCACTTTGACCTTTGAAAACGACATAGGACCTGATGATGCCAATCATGCTGAGTATGGGGTATGTATTATACATGATCCTCTTGCTCCAGTCCCATCTTCACAAGCCCCCGCAAAAGACCTGGAGATTTTTGACATCAGCCCCACCATCCTCAATCTAATGGGAATAAAGGTTCCGGAGAATATGGAGGGGAAAGCAATAACAAGGGAAGAAAGCCCCTTTTCTCAAGAAGAGGAAGAAAAGATTAAGAAGAGACTTAAAGATCTGGGCTATATAGAGTAAATGTATATCGACCTCCACATTCATACCACTGCATCAGACGGTTCCTTAACACC
>CAZOKO010000002.1:0-42059 GCA_964580455.1 uncultured Thermodesulfobacteriota bacterium
ACCATAGGACACTTTCAGTCCCTACTTCTTGCCGGTTTTAATCGGCGCTCTCAAATTTAGATCTGACCACTTCTCTCCACGCCATTTCTACTTTTTCCTAAAGCACGCCTCTCTCATTCTGCGAGAACCGGCAGTTCGGATTCACGCTCAAGGTGGAGAGGGCATTGAGGGAAAGTTGCTTGCAGTTGCTCGGGAAATTGCACCTCAGCAATTGAAAGTGATACGAATCCTTGCCAAGGATCAGCAGGCTTCCTTAAATGACTATCTGCTGGCTGCCATGTTCCAAACCATCAAAAAATGGAATCAGCAATGGAATGAAGAGTCAGGGAGGATTTATATAAATGTACCGGTAAGTCTTCGTACCCGGTCTGATCCTATTATGGGCAATTTTATCTCCGGATTCAATATCTCTTTTAGGCCTGAACTGATTGAAGAAAAAGGGAAGTTACTAAAACTAATTAAAAAAGAGCGGCTCTCCTTGATGAAAAATAACGTAGCCGCTGAAGCTTTAAGCATGGCTGCGCTTTTGAAACCACTCCCATTAAAACTAAAGGTGCTGCTCTCCAAGCGTTCTTTCCACACTCAGCACCCTACCCTTACCCTTAGCAATCTCGGGATTGCAAGCCCCAATCTATCTCATAGAGACAAAGAAGGCTTCCACTACATGGGGTCGGCGCGGATTTGCTGCACAATTCCCATAAATTTTGTTGCTCCCTGGCCACAAGTGGATGCCTTGATCTATCATAACTCGATGGTTATTACCCTATCGCTTTTCCGCTCTCAATTTTCTTTAGGAGCAGCAGAGAGGTTCTTGGATTATTTCATCAGAGAACTAACAGAGTGAAAAGATTTCTTGTGAGCTTATCTTCTTAAGAAGAGATCTAGAAGCTATTGCAACAAGATAATTAGCAATATCTCTTGCTGGTAGCAGTTCCCGCCTGTGGGGTCTGTTTTTATAATCATCAAAAATTTCGGTATCGACACGCGCCGGATAAATTGCAGAAACTTTAATTGCATCCTTTCGTAATTCCCACTTAATAGACCTCACGAAACCGGTTATTACAACGACCTTATTTTTTCAAGTGGCCATTTCCTCCATCCAGATTTAGTAGAGTTTGAAAAGATGAATAATTTCTTCATGAGAAGGGGGACATCCCTTAATGTATGGAAGATGATTTTGCCTGGCAAAATGGGCCGAGCAGCTTCCAAAAGATCTTACATTGACTGGAGAGTTTTCCATGTCGAGATGGTTCCCCGTTCCCAGATAAATATTATAAGCTTCTCTACCAAGCTTCTCAAGTAATATCAGCCAGAGTTCTTTCCTCTCACGCATAAGCCAGTTAAACCCGTTATCAATAGCCAGTATGCAGCCTGAGCAGCAGTTTCTTATATTATGCAAGTGGATATTTTCAACAGTTAGACAGTCTCCAAGGCTTGGCCTCAGGAAGGGAGAAGAGAGAGCATCGATCGTATCAATTAAATCCCCAGGAATCTCCTTGGGGATAAGATGTTTTACCTCACTGGGTTCAATACCCATAAGCCTGCAGGCAACTGAGTCTACCTGGAAAAGGTCATCTCCTGCAACCAGAACATCCATCTTCTTAGCTTTTCCAAAAGTGGTAGGTCCATTTCCTTCCAATGCCTGGATACCATCGATGATGTTAAGATCAGGCTTTACTGCCTTTCCTAATGCACGGATGGCCTGATCTATTCCTATAAAATGGAATTTCTTGGCATCTTTTTCTGTAAGCAACCCCTTCTGGTTCTTGGCACAGAGTGAAACTGTAGTTAGAAAATGGGTCTTGAGCTTTGCTACGTTTATATAATGGTTTTCAAAAAGTAATTGTGGAAGTTCTAAAATACCCCTCTCCCATTTCACTTTGACCCTGGCCACCTGATTTAAATCAACAATCTCAACACCGTATTTTTGTGCCAATGCCACATACCCGGATCTTTCAAGGGCCTTATAAGTGTCTACTCCCACAGCACTTCTCTCTCCGATAATGAGCTTAAACCCAGAGAAATACCTGAGCAGAGATTCAACCACTTCTACTGAAGTAATGATTGAAGAGTCACCTGTGCCAATTACTACATTAGGCTTGATGAATATTCCCTTACCTTTATCTGGAGTGAACCCGACTTCTTTAAGGAGAGCAGCAATTGCCTCATCAATCCTCTGTTGTTCTACTTTTTTTACAGCAATCATACAGTAAATCTCAGCATGGATTCTAACAACTGAAAACCGGTTTTCTGCACCACGCAAAAAACCGGTTTTAAAACATTAACAGTCTCCTATCAGACAAGGTAACGTGATAAGGCAACTACCTTTCCCAGAACTGCATAATACTAAAGCTATTATCTCTTCTCAGCATATCATAGAAAAGAATTTCTTTGGGGGTAAAGCAGGTCATATCCATTCCCCTCTTTATCATCTCTGGGTCAAGTCCAGGTTTAAAAACTTTCAAACCTTCATCAAATTGAGGATCATCTGCACTAAATACCCGCGCCTCACCTCTCATCTGAAGGCATCTAAACGCCTTAGGACCTAACTCCTCACAGTCTTTTAATGATATTTCTGAATCCGTTGTCGTCTTAGGACATCTGAATAGTCTTGAGTCTTCCTGTCTAGGCTGGTGATACTCAACTGCCACTTTTGAGTTCATTTTCATCTGATCCAGCTTTCTTGTCCCTTTTTCGGAAAGGGCATAAAACACCTTGTTTACAGGGTCAAGGGCAAAATCTATGGTTGTCACATATGGTTCATTATTAATAGTGGTTGCAAGAACAACGCTCTGCTTTTCTCTAAAGAATTTAACAATTGCTTTCCAGAGCGCTTCCTTATCCATTGCTCCTTCTTGTGCAAGAAATCTCTGCGTAGCTGTAGATGTAGCATCCACCACAATAGTGTGACATTCCATACAGGCAACGGTTTCTATCTCCTGGTGGTCCTCCGACATTTCTGCACCTAAAAGAATATCAGGAACATCTTCTTCAGTCTCCTCTGCAATAGTTGCTTTATCCTTTACCCCACAGGAAGAAATCAGCATAGACATAAATAGCGGAATCAGAAAATAAATAAACTTTTTCATACTCAAATGCCTCCTTTCATAAATTAAATAACAATAAATTTTTTAACAAGCCACCCAATTCTCGCACACATACACTTTCAAGGATTCCCCTTATATAATAATTTAAAGGATTATGTCAAATATTTTTTGTTTCTTTGTCATTTCATTAGAACAACTTCTATACTAACTTATTGTTAAGTAATTAAAAATCTGACACTCCCAGACGACTTAAAATATCATGAGGTGTTTTGAGGATAGGAATCCCTTTTTCTTTGGCCTCCGACAATTGCCGCTTGTTGGAATAGCCCCAGGAAGCAAGCACTACATTTACTCCCAGAGATCCTACCAGCTTGAGATGTTCCAATATATCATCAATGAAGAAAATCTCTTCGAAAGAAACACCAAATTCTTTGGTAATGAATTTCATTTGCTCTCTCTTATCAATAGAGAACTCCCTGCTGATTATCTTGGGATCATTAATAAGAATTCCCTGCGTTTCAAGGATGGCGGACACGGATGCTCTATCCCTGGTGGTAGCGATCAACACCTCAAGCTTGTCCATAACTTTTTTAAAAACGGATGTCATTTCTGGAAACACCGAAAAAAGTTTTAACCAGTTTTCTTCATCATTCTCTCTGAGTTCTGCTCTTAGAGTATAGATGTCTTTTGCAATGGCCTTTCCTCCTTTTTCAAAAAAAGGTTGTGCCAGTTGATTAAATCTTTCTTGAGTCATGGTACGAAAATCAACACTTCCCTCTTTAATAGATTTAAACACAAAGTAGCAATCCTCTGCATTTTTTAGAAAAGAGCGTGCCTGTCTGAAGCTATCTTCCCCTTCTTTTGAAGATGGAAGGTCACCACCAATATGGTTAAAAGCCTTTAAGCCTAAAAAATACCACTCGTTGATGGTTTCGGCTATGACTCCATCAAAATCGAAGGCTACCAGTTTTATTTGATGAGTATTCATCTTTATCTAATCCTTTCCAAGAGCTCGCGTTCATTCCTCTTTAGACGTAAAAAATCCTCCTCACTTAAACCTGCACCCAGGGCAATTTTTCGTGCCTGATCAGGGGTGAGCAAATCTTCCGGGGAATGAGCATCAGTATTGAGGACCAATCCTGCACCTGTTTTAAGTGCCAGCTTTGCAACATGACCGTTTGTTAAACAGTGTCCCTTCCTCGCAGTAATTTCAAGCATGATACCATTTTTCTTCGCCAATAAAACTTCTTCTTCTGTAATGAGACCTGGGTGGGCAAGAATATCAATCGGTGACTCAAGTGCTTTTAAGTTACTGCCGGGTGCTACCGGCTCTACTATGGTTTCTCCGTGAACAACAACAACTTTTGCGCCCAGCTTTCTTGCCTCTTCAGCCAGAGGTTTTATCATCTCTGGTGGAACATGGGTAATTTCTGCCCCGGGAATAACCGCGATCTGAAAATATTTCATCAGCTCACTACAGTCCTTAACCAGACGTGATATAACCCAATCAATATTAGAAACATCAATATGATCTGTAATTGCCAGCGCCTGGTAACCTTTAACCACTGCCCTTCTAACCAATTCTGAGGGGAGTAGCTCACCATCACTTAAAAGAGAGTGGGCATGAAGATCAATCATAACATGCTCCTTTGTTTAGCGTAAATCCCTACACCAATGGCGGAACCTATTCCATCTGCTATTATATCTATTACACTTGGACAACGATAGGGAACAAAAAACTGGTGAAGTTCATCGCTCACCCCGTAAATAAAGCAGATAGAAACTGCTGTTATAAAGAGGGCTTTCTTCTTGAAGTGATAGTACCCTAAAGCTCTTGCCAAGAGATACCCTAAAATACCGTATTCCCCCAGATGTAGAAATTTATCGGCGGAAAAAAATAGAGTGGGATAGATAGTCCCTGGTATTGATGAAAGATAGAAGATGAGGGCAGCATAAGCAAAAGGTGGTAACCAGCAGGCAAGAAAGATTAAAACAGTTGACAATCGCGAAGCTGTTGATTTTTCGATATCCATTTTCCGTCTAAAGTGTTATTCAAACTTCCTAACGGGATTTACATCTTGTATTCAAAATCATCCGGGGACATCTTTTCCAGCAAATCTTTCAATTCTCCCGACTCATCTGTTTTATCAGCTTCCTTAACGCTTTCCAGATTAATCTTCTTAGATTTTTTGATTACTTCTTCATCTACAAAAATAGGGGACTTAGTTCTCAGGGCAATGGCAATAGCATCACTCGGCCTGGCATCAATTTTGATGGTTTTTCCAGCCATAGCAAGATGAATAAAAGCATAAAAGGTATTATCTTTCAAATCAGTCACTTCCACTTTTAAAACCTGGATATTTAAACTGTTAAAAACATTCTTTAACAGATCATGGGTCATGGGCCTGGGTAAGTCTATCTTCTCCAGTTCAACCGCAATAGCACTCGCTTCTAACAGTCCAATCCAGATGGAAATAACTTCTTTATCTTCCAGATCTTTTAAGATGACTACGGGTGTATTGGTAGTGGGATCGATGATTAATCCCGATAGCTTCATCTCTTTCAACATGATTAATTACCCCCTTCTTAAGGAAATTTATACGAGTTCCCCTTTCAATGAATGCAAATGAATATCCTTTATCATAACAGATACCAGCATTCCTCTCAAATCATTTCCACCTGCAAAATTGACCGTTTTATTTGATCCGGTTTTTCCAGTCATAAATTTCTGATCTTTCTTGCTCTTACCCTCAACTAATAACTCTTCAACCTTATGTAATACTGCTTTGTTTTTCTCCAGATTATATTCATTTTGAGTTTCTTGCAATATCTTTAATCTCTCCCTTTTTATGTCGGGCGGAATCTTCTCCTTAAAACGGGTTGCGGAAGTCATCGGTCTGTCAGAGTATTGAAAGGAAAAAAGATCATCGAATTTCACCTCCTTCATCAGCTCAAGGGTATCTTCAAAATCCTTTTGAGTTTCCTGGGGAAATCCTACAATCATATCCGAGGTAATACCGATCTCCGGGCATACCCTGCGTAACTTATCGACCTTTTCCAGATAGTTCTCACGGGTATAATGTCTATTCATCAACTTCAAGATTTTATTGGAACCCGACTGAACTGGCAGATGAATGTGTTTGCATACCTTATCCAATTCTTTAAAGCAACGTATTAAATCATCACTCAGATCTTTTGGGTGGGAGGTAATAAACCGTATTCTCTTAACACTTTTGATGTCATTGATCGATGCAAGCAAACGGGGGAAGCTTTCAACTATACCAAGATCGTTCCCATAGGAATTAACATTTTGACCCAACAGAACAACTTCTTTAACCCCACTTTGAGAAAGATGTTTAACCTCCTCCAATATCTCTTCTTTAGGCCTGCTTCTCTCTCTGCCCCGCACATACGGAACAATACAAAACGAACAGAAATTGTTGCATCCCCGAATTATACTTACGTAAGAAGAAACCTTTTGAGAGGAATAACACGAAACACCTTCATCAAGATAACCATTTTTAGACATCTTGATCTCACAAACCTTTGACCTCTTCTCTGCCACACCCTTAAGGAGGTGGGGGAGTTTATTAATGCTATGCGTGCCAAAAACCAGGTCCAGGCAAGGAGATTTTTCAAATAATTTCTCTCCTTCCTGCTGTGCTACACAACCTCCCACCCCCAGGATTAAATCAGGCTTTTTATCCTTCAACTTCTTTAATCTTCCCAGGATACTATATATTTTATGTTCAGGTTTCTCCCTGATGCTGCAGGTATTGAGAAGGATCAAGTCGGCCTGCTTGATATCAGAGGTGATCTGGTAGTTGCACTCCTGAAGTACATGCACCATCCTCTCCGAATCATAAACATTCATCTGGCATCCATAGGTTTTTATAAAGACCTTTCGAGGCAGATTTTCGCAAGTTTTTTGTTTTTCAAGCATTTTAAAACGACTTAATTCCAAAAACTTAAAGCCCTTCTTTTATCTTTTTTACACAGTTAGAAACTACGAGAAGACAAAACATCTGTGTTTAAATCTAACATAAGATATAAACACCTTCAAGAGATAATCGACATATTCCTCTGCTTCTGCTTTCGCTTTTTAAAAGATGGTTCATATACATTAAAGTCTGAATATTGCCGAATTATTTTTCAACCAATCTCTCCACTCCTGATAATCTGATAATACTAAAGAGACAAGTTTTCAGAAATCTGATGAGTAATTTTTTATCTTCAAATAACATAGTTCATGCACTACGATATAATCTACAACAGAAATTGGAGCCATGGTTATTCTCCAATTAAATCTCAATATGCTACTACTTGAACAACTGCCCCAACGTTTTTTCTGATCTTTAATTTTTACTTCCTGTGGGATTACTCCTATTTGCTTACCATATCAATTTCTCTTAATCGACTTTTCATTTCTTTCCTCATATCCTTTTGAATATCCTACTTATCAACCCAATCAATAATCATCTTACCTTCTATAATTTAAAATAAAAGTCAAGAATTACTTAAAATTATAGTTTGTCTATTCATTTTATGTAGATAAACTATATTTATAGCCTTTATTTAAAAAACACTTTATTTTTTAGACTGAGGTGACCATAAGGTGAAACTATAATGTGATCAAGAGGTGTGATATCAACGGTATGGCATACTGAAATTAGCCTTTTTGTAATATCTATATCAAATTTGCTAGGTTCTATACTCCCCAAAAGGTTATCCTATCCAGCTCTACATCTTGAGATCATCTTTTGATTGACTTACAAAAGTAGTTTTTCTATACTTACCTTCTTAAAAGCAATCTCTGGATTGCGTACATCAGTGAAGGATATCAAGTTTACACTACAACACAAAGATGGCGGAAGTCCATATCGCTTAATTGTGTGTGTAAATTTATTCGGACAGGCAGGTTGCAAAAGATGGCAAAGAGAAAGAAGAGGTCTAAAACATCTGATTTTATTCAGTATATTAGCTTGAGGGCGTTCGTATTTATCATTCAACTCCTTCCTCTGGATATCAGCATGCTATTGGGAAAGTCCCTTGCCTATGCAAGTTATCTCATTGACAAAAAACATCGCAATGTGGCGGATAAAAACCTCCGCAATGCATATGGTGAGAGTCTATCGGACGTCCAGAGAAGGAAGATAATAAGGGGCAACTACTTCCATCTTGCATCTGTTGGTGTCGATTTTATTAAATTTTCGCAGATAGTTGATCAGAGCAACTGGCAGAAGCACTTTGAGGTGGAAGGGCTGGAATTTGTGAGAAAGGCTCATAAAGAAGGGAAAGGCATTATATTTGTGTCGGGGCATCTTGGAAACTGGGAAGTCCTGGGCTTAGCGCTGGGACTTCTCCACTTCCCCCCTCACTCAATTGCAAAGCATATGGAGAACCCCTTCGTCGATAGATTTATAACAAGACACAGAAAACGCGCTGGTCAGAAGGTAATCTTCACAGAGAATGCCACTCGTGAAATATTGAGGGTTCTTAAGAATAATGAGTTTTTGGGAATCGTCGCTGACCAGAATGTACGGGAGAATAACATCTTCGTTGACTTCTTTGGACAAAAAGCATCAACAACAAAGGCTGTTGCAACGCTTTCTCTCAAGACAGGCGCACCAGTTATTATGGCCTTTTTGAGACGGATTGACGGAAGATACAGATTTCAGGTCTCCTTGAGTCAGCCAGTTGTGATAAAGAAGACAGGCGATTTAGAGAAGGATATTCTAAACCTTACACAGAAATATACATCAATAATAGAATCCCGCATAAGAGAACACCCCCACGAGTGGCTCTGGATTCACCGCAGGTGGAAGAAGAGACCGCCTATCATCTCCGGTCAGTAAGGAGTTTGCGAAATTTGGATGAGGTAAGACACAATCATGTGGAGGGGAAATCGACTTCTTTTCCACCTGAGAACTCAGCTATCCTCTTGTTGGCATCAACCAGGCGGGAGGCCAAAGTATCGATGACCTTTTTTGCCAGGCTCGGATAGGCTGATAGGGTAGCCTCCAGATTATCACCAGGAAAGACTTGAACCACACTTCGCCCTATAGAGCTTACCGTAGCAGTTCTTTTCAGATTAAGCAGACTGCTCATCTCACCGAAATACTCACCTGGTTGGGTAATTCTCCCCACCTCCTTGCCTTCTCTCGATATCAGCAAACCTTTTTCAGATTCCACCAGCATGCAGATATCTCTTCCTACCGAACCCTCCTCAATAATTACTTCTCCACCCTGGTAAACCCGCTCGCTAAAATCCACCAGGTTTCCCAATTGTATATTCTCTTCAGCCACCTGAGTAGTCTGCTCCAGCTGTAATATTATGGAATTAAGGATTTTTTCAGTCAATTGAGGTTTGGTATAGATTATCTGGTTGATTAAATCTGTATGGTATGAAGCAATTCGTGAGAGAGTAATCGTTCTGGAAGTGGTTGTACAACACTTTTTCAGGCAGAAGTTTTCTAACCCAAAGACATCTCCTTCTTTCAGTACCCGTATACTCTTGTTATTCTGAAAAATCTCAACTTCCCCATCAAGAATAACATGGAAAACTTCACTTTTCTTGCCTTCTGAAGCTACAATCTCACCCGGTTTATACTCTTTTACCTGGCTAGCAGTGATTTCCGTAGTTTCCTTACCCTGCATACTGTTTCCTTCAACACAATTTATCTTATGATACTGATTTTAGAAATTAACCAAAAAATACATGCTTGTCAATGAGTTTTCCCATAAATGCGAACAATTTCACTTCATCACTTTACCTTCATACACATCTTTTATTGTCTCTTCCACCTGTTCCCCGAATCCCGCTTGACTCTAATTTTTTCTTATAGGATAATAATTAGTGCCTGAACGAAAAGTCTTGTTCAGGCCAAATCCGAATATCGAAAAATTATAACAACGAAGTTTACGAAAAATCGCCAAGGAAGAAAGAGGAATGTTTATCCAGCATCTGGTATCTAAAATTCAGTATCTTGTAGTCATTTTTACAGTTCTCATCCCTGGCTGTGTTTCCATGCCTCCTCTTCCTTCCTCTCCCTTCCAGCTCGATCGGATTGACACTTCATGTCTACAAGGGAAGGTTATTGTGATTGATCCCGGTCATGGTGGGAGATACAGGGGCGCTGTCGGAAAAATGGGGATAAAGGAATCTGAGGTTAATCTGGGAGTTGCTCTTTATCTGTGGGGTCTTTTGTATAATGCTGGTGCCAAGCCTGTCATGACACGGACAGCTGATACCACTGTGGCTGCTCCTTATCATAAACGTTTAAGTAATGATTTGCTGGCTCGAAGCGAGATGAGCAACTACCTCAATCCAGACCTCTTTATCAGTATTCATCACAACTCCAATATAAATGATACGAAAAAGAATAATCTTGAGGTCTATTATAAGCTTATGGATCCTGGTCCCTCAAGGGAGCTTGCAGAATGCATCATGGAGAGAATCAGAAATACCTTTGATGTAGAAAAAGCACAGGTACTTCCAGGCAATTACAGCGTCTTGAGGGAGACTGAGGCAACAGCCATCCTGGGAGAAGCATCATATCTCACTCATAAAGAAAATGAGAGGAGGTTGAGTCTCCACAGTTTTTTGAGGTTAGAAGCTGAGTCATATTTTCTTGGTATTCTCGATTATTTTAAACGGGGGGTTCCCAGAATCCTCGATTTGACGCTAAGCGGTGATCTTCTTCATCAGGCTCAACCTGAAGTAGTGGGCTTAATTGAAGACGATGATTATGGCAATGGAATTGATCCTGATTCTATCAAGCTTTACCTGGATGGAGTTTTGGTAAAACATCAATATGACTCAAAAACGGGAAAGGTGAGTTATATCCCGGAAATACCTCTCACTAATAGAATGCACACCTTGCTTCTTAAGGCAAAGAACCTAAAAGGTAACAGTGCCAGGCCAGTCAGTGCAGTTTTCTATGTGTCACTTCCTCCATTTCATATTAAACCCTGCCCTTTAATTAAAACAATTCCACCAGATGGGATTTCCAGAACCAGAATCATAGCTGAGGTTGTTGATGAAAACTTTAATCCTGTAGCGGATGGCACCCTGGTGAATTTTTTTGCTTCCACAGGGAGGATTGTGGACTCACTTATTGCAACCAGAAAGGGGAAGGCAATTACCCATCTGGTTGCTGATTATCAACCGGGATGGGCGGAAGTTGTGGTGGCATGCGGTGGGGTATTGAGCTCATGCGTTGTTACTTTTGATAAACAGGAAAAGAGACTTGCAAAGGTTTACATTCATGACAGGGATGGCAATCCACTTGAAGGGGCTGAATTGGTTTTTGAAGATGGAACTTCTCTTTTAACAGACTATCTGGGATGTTGCTTTTGTCAGAGTGATAACGGTGAGGAATCAGGGTTTACTGTGTGGAAGGATGGATATCTGCCTGTAAAGAGTTTTTTAAATTTTAGAGGGGAAGAGGTTATTCGGGGTAAACTGGTGTTAGAAAAAATGGACCACGGACTCATGTGGGATAAGGTTGTAGTGATAGACCCACAGGGAGGGAATGGAACCCCTAACTCAGAGTCTTCCCATGAAGTGGCAAGGGCAGAAGCCAATTTAAAAACAGCTCTTTGTTTGAAGGAGATGCTCAAACTTGCTGGCGCTACAGTCTTTCTTACCAGAGATAGTGGTAATATTCCTGACCCGGTGGAAAGGGCGATTAAGGCTAATGGAGTGAGGGCTGACGTTTTAATCTCTTTGGATCACAAAAAAGGCTCTTCTTATCTGGGCTACTATTTCAACAGTGTAAAGGGAAAGTCTATAGCCCATTCAATTAAGCATTTTGTTGATAGTGAGCTTTCCTGCAAAAAATTGAGGGTGACTAATAGCACTGAATTTGTTATTGTCCACACCAGGATGCCTGCAGTGAAGATTAACCTTGACCGGCATAAATGTGAAAAGTTACCTTCGGATGAGGAAGAAAGAACCTGGGTAGAGGCTAAAGCGATTTATCAGGGGCTGCGAGCTTATTTTAAAGGGAACCGCAAAGTTTACCCCGTTAGAAGTAAAGGAAATCAATAATATATGTGATCCAGAGCAAGAAAGATGGTAGATGGCATATCGATTTCTACCGATATTTCTAATGGGGGTCACGAAGAGTCACAAAGGAAAAGATGAACCGGGAAATCTTCAGGGAATATGATATCAGGGGCATTGTAGGGGAGACATTAGATACTGATAGTGCCCTTAAAATTGGCAAGGGGTTTGGCAGCTACCTCAGTAACTATGGGGGGAAGACTGTAGCGGTCGGTCGGGATAACCGGCTGAGTTCATTCGACCTACAGCAGGCGGTCATAGAAGGGTTAATCTCTACGGGTTGCCATGTAATTGATGTCGGACAGCTTCCCACACCGGTACTTTATTTTTCAGTAATCCATCTAAAAACCGATGGAGGGATGATGATTACTGCCAGTCATAACCCCCCTCAATATAATGGTTTCAAGATGCGCAGAGGAGAAAATGCGGTTTTCGGGGAGGAGATTCAAGAGATCCGAAAGATCATTGAGAAAGATACTTTTGATACAGGAGAGGGAAGAAGAGAAAAACAAGATATAGTTGATGATTATCTCTCTGCTATCAGAAGTCGAATCAAGTTGAAGCGAAATTTAAAAGTTGTGGCGGATGCAGGAAATGGGACTGCAGGACCCATCGTTACACGTTTACTTAAAGAGCTGGGATGTGAGCTTACCGAGCTCTACTGCGAGCCGGATGGTACTTTTCCCCACCATCTGCCTGATCCAACTGTGGAGAAATACCTGGTTGATCTGATTGCCAGGGTTAAGGAGGTTGGTGCAGATCTGGGGGTTGGTTATGATGGAGATGGAGACCGACTGGGAGCAGTGGATGAAAAAGGAAATGTTGTCCGGGGAGATCAGCTCCTCTCTCTATTCACGCAGGATATCATAAAACAGACGTCAGCACATGTTGTTTTCGATGTGAAGTGTTCTCAGGCGCTGATAGAAACCATCAGTCAGTGTGGAGGAACCCCTGTTATGTGGAAGACAGGGTATCCCAATATCCAGGCTAAGATGAAGGAGACTGAGGCGCTGGTGGGGGGTGAGATGAGTGGCCATTTCTATTTCATGGATGACTATTTTGGCTTTGATGATGGAATCTATGCATCCTGCCGCCTTCTACAACTTCTCTCAGGCACGGATAAACCATTAAGTCATCTTCTAAGTACTATCCCTCAGTATCAGTCGACTCCAGAAATCAGAACGGATTGCTCTGAGCAGGATAAATTCAGAATCGTTCAGGAGCTTAAAAGTTATTTTAAGGAAAGGTATGAAACCATTGATGTAGATGGAATCCGCATCCTCTTTGAAGATGGCTGGGCACTGATCAGGGCTTCTAATACTCAACCTATCCTTGTTTTAAGGTTTGAGGCTAAAACCGAGCAGAGGATGGAGGAGATTAAAAAGATAGTAAGAGATAAACTTAGTGTTTATCCTTCGGTTACCGTAGATTTTTAGATTCTTCCTTGAAATTAAAATAACATCAACTGGGGATAAGAGATTATGAAAGGAATAATATTAGCTGGAGGTTCTGGAAGCCGACTTTATCCCATTACCCGTGTGGTGAGCAAACAACTGATGCCTATTTATGATAAACCCATGATATATTATCCGTTATCAGTGCTGATGTTGTCAGGTATCAGGGAGATTCTGATTATCTCCACGCCTGAGGATCTGCCCAGGTTTAAAGCACTTCTAAAAGACGGTTCGCAATTTGGCCTCTCTTTTTCTTATGCAGAACAGCCGCGTCCGGAGGGGTTGGCACAGGCTTTCATCATTGGTAAAACATTCATCGGCAGTGATAAAGTTGCCCTTATTCTTGGTGACAACATATTTTATGGTCATGGCCTTCCCGATATATTTAAGAGATGTGCAGACCTTAAAAAGGGTGGTATAGTTTTCGGATATTTGGTGCGTGACCCTGAGCGCTACGGGGTGGTAGAATTTGATCAGCATGGTAATGTCACCGGCATCGAGGAAAAGCCAGAGAGGCCTAAATCCCGCTACGCTGTTCCCGGGCTCTATTTTTATGACAATGATGTGGTAAAAATAGCAGAGGGCATTAAACCTTCAGCCCGTGGTGAAATTGAGATTACCGACGTAAATTTAGAGTATTTGCGGCGTAGCCAGCTTAAGGTAGAGCTTTTAGGACGCGGATTTGCCTGGCTTGATACGGGAACACATGAGTCCCTCCAGCAGGCAAGCGATTTTGTGCGGGCCATTCAGGAACGACAGGGGCTCAAAACGGCGTGTATTGAAGAGATTGCATATCGTCTTGGTTATATAGGAAGAGAGCAACTCAGAGACCTTGCCAAAGATATGCTAAAAAATGAGTATGGCCAGTACCTGATAGAAGTTCTTGAAGAAGTGGAAGGTGAAAATAATGCCGATAAAATTTACTAAAACATCTCTCCCCGGTGTTCTTCTAATTGAGCCGGATGTGTTTAGTGATGGTCGGGGATTTTTCATGGAAACCCATCATCAGAAGAAATATGCGGAGGCGGGAATAGGTAAGGCGTTTATTCAGGATAATCATTCCCATTCGCAGAAAGGTGTCCTTCGGGGGTTGCATTATCAGCTTCACCACCCACAGGGAAAGCTGGTTTATGTAATAACGGGGGAAATCTTTGACGTTGCTGTGGATATACGACAGGGTTCTCCCACGTTCGGGAAATGGCTGGGGACCCTTCTATCAGCTGAAAACAAGCGCCAGATTTTCGTACCGGAGGGATTTGCACATGGTTTCTGTGTACTGAGTGAAACGGCAGATGTTTTATATAAGTGCACGGATTTCTACAACCCTGGTGATGAGTTCGGTGTTTTGTGGTCAGATCCAGCAATCGGTATTGACTGGCCTGTTGAAATGCCTATCCTTTCGCCCAAAGACAGCCAATATCCAGGACTTAAGGATATCCCCAAGGACTTATTGCCCAGTTAGTACCTGAACGAAAAGTCATGTTCAGGCCAAATCCGAATATCGAAATCAGAAATCCGAAACAAATTCGAATATCAAATGACAAAATGTCCTAAACTAAGCTGTTGGAAATGCAATGTTTTGGTCATTGGGACATTCGTGTTTTGGTTATTGTTTCGTAATTCGTGCTTCGGATTTCGAATTTTTGACCGAAAAAATGGGGTTTTCTGTCAGGCACTAGTTACAAGTTTTAATAAACTTTTACAACACCGGCTTAACTTTCCAGATGTCTCTTGCATACTCAGAAACGGTGCGGTCACTTGAAAAGTTTCCTATGCGGGCTATATTTAAGATAGCTTTTTTAGCCCATGTTGAAGAATCCAGATAATCCTGAGAAGCCATCTCCTGGGTATCAATATAAGACTGTATATCTGCAAGATGGAAGTAGTAATCTCCTTCACGGAGAATCTTATCACAGATGGGCATGAAAAGTCCCGGTTCACTGCCAGAGAACATATCAGAGCTGATGCTGTCTATTACCCTTTTTATATTCGGATTTTTGTTATAGTATTCCCATGGATTGTATGAACCCTGTTCGCGCATTTCCTGTATCTGTTCATTGCTCAGGCCAAACATGTAGATATTTTCAGGTCCCACCTCTTTCTGTATTTCAATATTAGCTCCATCCAGAGTGCCTATTGTAAGGGCACCGTTCATAGCTAACTTCATGTTGCCTGTTCCCGAGGCTTCCATACCTGCTGTTGAAATCTGTTCGCTCAAATCAGCAGCAGGAACAATCCTTTCAGCAAGAGATACCCTATAGTCAGGAATAAAGACCACTTTTAACTGCCCTTCTGTCCTGGGATTGTTATTGATAACGTTAGCTACATTATTTATAAGCTTAATAATCAGTTTTGCCATGAAATATCCGGGGGCTGCCTTACCCGCAAAAATACAGGTTCTCGGTGTAATTGCTTCCCTTTGATCTTCGACGAGTCTCAGGTACTGATAAATTATATGCATCACATTCAGTAACTGGCGCTTGTATTCATGAAGTCTTTTTATATGTACATCAAAAAGAGTGTCTGGATCCACCGCATCCTGGTTGTATCAAGAATTACCTTTGCCAGTCTCTCTTTATTAATTTTTTTTGTCTCGAGAAATTCTTTCTGAAAGGTTTTTCTGTCAGCATAAGGTTCCAGTTCTCTCAGCCTGTCAAGATCTGTGATCCAGGAATCCCCTATGGTCTTTGTTATCAGTTTTGACAGAAGAGGATTTGCCTTTAGAAGCCACCTGCGTTGCGTTACACCGTTTGTCTTATTGTTAAATCTTTCAGGCCACATCTGATAAAAATCCGGAACCAGAGAGGTTTTTATAAGTTCAGAGTGAAGAGCAGCAACGCCGTTCACAGAATGACTGCCAATAATGGAAAGATGTGCCATACGAACCTGTTTAGTCTCTCCCTCTTCAATAACAGACATTCTTTTTAAACGATCCACATCATTTGGCCAGTGGAAAGACACCTGTTCAAGGAAGCGACGATTTATCTCGTATATTATCTGCAGATGTCTGGGCAACACATACTCCATTAAATGAACAGGCCACTTTTCCAGTGCCTCCGGCAGCAGTGTATGATTGGTATAGCCAAGGGTAGACCGGGTAAGTTCCCAGGCATTATCCCATTCCATAGCATGTTCATCAATGAAGGTGCGCATTAGTTCTGCTACAGTCAGAGCCGGGTGGGTGTCGTTCAACTGTATGGTTACTTTATCCGAGAAGGAATCAAAGGTATCATATGTTTTCAGATATTTCCTGGTAATATCTCTTATGGAACAGGCTACGAGGAAATACTCCTGGACAAGGCGAAGTTCCTTTCCAATCTTAATGGAATCTGAAGGATACAAAACCTTCGATACAGTTTCTGAAGATATTTTCTGCTCTACCGCTTTGAAATAATCTCCATTATTAAAGATCTGCATATCAAACTCATCAGAAGCTCTTGCTGAAAAAAGTCTCAGGCAATTGACTGTTTTTCTGCCATAACCGACTACAGGCATATCGTGGGGAACACCTATTATTATTTTCCAGTCCATCCACATGGGATTGTAGTTCCCACACCTGTCCTTGGCATGTTCTATTTTACCATAAACAGGAACAATGCAGGCCTCGTCAAGTTTCTCTATTAGCCAGGGTGTATCTTCTACTGACCAGTGGTCTGGTTCTTCTCTCTGATGCCCATCATTTATTTTCTGTCTAAAAAGACCAAATTCATAATTTATACCGTAACCGTATGCCGGTATTCCAAGGGTTGCCAGGGAATCAAGAAAACAGGCAGCCAGACGACCCAGCCCACCATTACCAAGAGCCGCATCGAATTCGGTATCTCTTACCTCCTCCAGATCAATTCCCATTTTTTTCAGGGCTTTCTGGGACAAATCAAAAATACCGAGGTTATACAAGTTATTCCCCATAGCCCGACCCATCAGGAATTCCATAGATAAGTAATATAACCTTTTAACAGCATTCTTTTTATAACGTGCTTCCGTTTCCAGCATGCCATCTATCAGTCGCTCCCTTACTGTGAGGGCAACTGCCTTGTAAATGTCATGCCTCGTTTTTTCTTCCCATGTCTTCCCATCTGAATATCTGAGATGATAACGTACTGACTCCTGAAAGCGGGTCAAACCGTTTGACATAATTTTGGTCTCTCTTCTTTTCATCGATACCCTCTTTTTATGTTTTGCCCGGTCATTTTCATTGCAAAAAGCCTCCCTTTTGTCTTCAACCTGTATCTTATTCACTTTGTTTGAAAATTTTAGTCATAGTCAAACAATTTTCCCCACCCTCTGTTTTATAGCACACACTATCTGTAATCTCCTTTATGATAGCAAGTCCTCTTCCTCCTTCTGGTATGGTGCCCGGGTCATCCGGATCAAAATCAAGGGATGAATCCTCTTTTTTTTCCAGCAACTTATTTCCCATCGATTTTCCTGTATCGTGAACATCAATGGCAAGCCTGTCTTTGTAAATACTAAAGGTTACCTCTACTTCGTGGCCGGCTTCTTTTTCATAGGCATGAATGATGACGTTGTTAACAGCCTCCACAACACATAATTCCAGTTGGTAAGACGAAAGTTCATTGAACCCTATATAAGAAGAGATTTTATTTACAGCCTGACCGATTAAAGAAACATTCTTAAGGCAGCTTTCTATGGTAAGCTTGATCTGTTTTTCAGCCATTTCCCTTTCTCCATGGCTATTTGGAAAGAGCAGCAATAGCTTCCTTCTCTCCAGGAAATATCTTGAATAGCCTGTCCATGCGAGTTAGTCGAAACAGGCTCAAGACCGTTTCCCGCATTCCGCAAATGACAAAATCCCCTTTTTTACCCAGCAGCTTCATGCTGGAGATAATAGCTCCCAGACCGCTGCTGTCAATGAACTCGACTTCGGAGAGATCCAGCACGATAAAATCATTTCCGCGCTTGACAAATTCAGTCATTTTTTCCTTAAAGTCTAAAGTCATAAATTCATCAAGTCTTTTCTCAAATATTTTTATGATTAACACATTTCCTTCTTTTCTCTCCTTAAGCTCCATCTATCCCCCTTCCTTTAATGTTTTGGATCTTGGATTTCGGATTATAATTCCGAATTCTGCATTTGCTTAATCCAGTATCTAGCATCCAGCATCTTGTCCAAACAATGGCCACTAAGTTCATGGCTTAATCGATGTTCACGCTAGGTTTGTCCCCTAAATTCCACTGCCAGAAGGCTAATATCATCTTGTGGTTCGGTATTATTACCGAAGCTCATCATAGATTCTATGACGCCGTCGATGATGTTGGATAAGAGCCGCTCTTTTAATCTTTTCAATTCTGCAAAGAAGCGATCTTCATCGTAAAACAACCCTTCTTCATTCTGATACTCTGCAATTCCATCTGTGTAGAGGAACAGTTTATCACCAGAACAAAGCTTTCTCCTTCCTTCTTCGAAAGGAAGCAGCCCCCCCATACCGATGATTGTTCCACCTTCATTTAATAGTTCCAGTGACCCGTCCTTGCGAAGAAGTACAGGTGGAGGGTGTCCTGCATTGCTGTAGCTGAGAGTTCCGTCTTTCACGTTAAGGATACAATAAGAAATGGTAAAGAACTTGTCGAAGCGTTCAATGGGATACTCCCGATCCATTTCATTGAGTACCTCGACTGGAGGTACTATTTCATAGTAGGGTGCTTTTCCTATATTTTTTTTAAGGAGGAAACCCACACGTGGTTGCAACATCTGAGACACAGAGACCGCTACCATAGACGAAGTGATCCCATGACCACTTACATCGAGCATGTAAATAGCCCAATGATCATCATCTAATCGCAGTATGTTGAAAATATCTCCCCCGATCCTTTGACATGGCATGAACCTCCAGACGACTTCTATTGTCTTAGCCTCCGGGGGGTTTATAGCCATAAGGCTTCTTTGTATTTCTGCACCGGCTTTCAAGTTCTCATCGATCCGCTTCTGTTTTCTGATCAGGTCATTATTTGCCCGTTTCAGCGCTTTAGTCAGATTTCGGATCTTCAGTTGAACCTTGACCCTGGCCAGCACCTCTCTTTTGTCAAAGGGCTTGGTTACATAGTCAACTCCACCCAGTTCCAGACCCTTTATTTTGTCCTCTGTCTCACCTCTGGCAGAAAAAAATATGATAGGAATATCAGCACTGCGGCTGTCTCGCTTCAGTTCGTGACATACCTCATAGCCATCCTTTCCGGGCATCATAATATCCAGAAGGATGAGGCCAGGTAGTTCCTGAAGAGCCAGCTCGATAGCCTCATCACCATCTCCGGCTTCTATCAGTTCACAGTTTTCTTTCTTGAGAATGTTTGCCAGAAGTTTTCGATTGACAATCTCATCGTCTGCGATAAGTATCTTGTCAGGCATTGGTCTCCCTTTTTTCAAGATTTTGTGGAGTCAATTAGATAAGGATGCCTGAATCGCATGGCATGAATAATCTCACTATAAGCAAGGTCATCCATTCTAAATTCAGGCAGTTCGCGGGTCACACCCGTGTAGTAGCTTAGGAGTATGAAGTAACGTCGAACAAGTTCAGGCAGCAGGTAATGTTTGCGTACATGTTCCATCCCTTGAGTACCCAGTGCTGCTGCCTTGTCAGGCTGTTCAAGTATTACGGCCATTTTAGAAGCGATACTTTCTCCGTCCAGAGGATCCACCAGATATCCCGTTTGGTCATCTATAACCTGCTTCTTGATACCCCCCACCCTGGAGCCGATGACAGGTGTCCCCTGCCAGAGAGCTTCTGATACAACCAGTCCGAAGCCCTCACGGGTTGAGACGTGTATGAATCCACGGGCAATATGCATCAGCGCCCCGACAACCTGGTCGTTATTCTCCACATTGACCCAGAAACGGATGTCGGGATATTCACCTGCCTGCTGTTTCAGTTTTTCAAGCATCGCTCCACCCTCCGGATCGTCGGTTGCGGTATTCCCCAGGAAGATTAGATAAGGTGGTGGATCATACTTCTTCTTTTCTCGAAGGTGTTTGAAAGCACTGAGTATTGTACCCTGATTCTTATGCATATCATAGCGAGAAATAGCCGTCAGGATCGGTCGTTCAGGGTCGATGTTGTGCTCATTAAAAAGGGGAGTAAGAACATCCAGGGCTTCTCGATCTGAATATTGATAGTTTTTCTTCGCTCTGGGATCTATGCAGGGAGAAATCTGATAGCGGGGAATTTGCAGACCAGGCCTAACAAATTCAGGCATAGTGAAAATTGCACCTGTACAATAATTGATGTATGGGAGAAGAAACCGCCATACGATCTGGTTTGCTGCGGAGGTATCAATATGACACCGCCAGAGGATGTTGCCAAAGATTACACCATTCATAATCAAAGCCGCTGGCTGCGGGTCATGTATGACAACCATATCAGATGCAATAAACGTGTTTTGGGAATTTTCATCTATGGTATTGAGATAGGCGCCGAAAATCTCTTCCAGGGTGATAGGTTGATCGACTCCTTGAAGCAGGTTGTGGAACTTTTTAGTAACCTGGAAAAAGTCATCATGACCTCTTATGACGCACCAATGTGCGTCAATACCCAACCCCCTTGCGAGTGGGATGACACCCTGTAACATCTCCGCCACTCCGCCACCCATCAAAGTGGAATTGACATTGCTCCAACCCTTCCCTTCCAGAGGTTCGGCGAGACGCTTAAGGTTCTCCACCCGTTCGGATCCGATAAATGTCTCGTAGTCCTCTGCTTTGACTGTGAAATCCGGTTTATATTCTTCCAGAGGGCACATAATTTGATCCTTTTTACTCATCTTTTTGTCTCCTCAAGCTGAATGGTTTTTTAAAATACGTCCCGGAGATTCTCTCGGGTTAAGAGGTTTTGTCCTAAATGCCAAAGTAGTCGCTCAATATTACTGACTTCGAGCAAGAACTCAGCTTAGCAAAGCTCTATTATAATAATTACAGAACGCTATAATAGCTGGTGTCATTATGATTAATCGTCAGAACTAATAAAAAATATGAGTTAATTTCCATTTTTTAATTATTCAATAAAAATTCCATTAAATCTTGAGTAGATACTCTTATATATGTTATATTTTTTCTGTGAGTGTCAACTACTATTTACTTTTCTCCTTTAATTTTACTTTATTTGCTTCTCATCTTGACCTTCAACCGTAACTCGGTATAATAACGCGAAACAGAGGTATGACATTGTAATTAATAAGTTAGAACATTCGGTATATATATTAAACCCAGATTTTGCAGTAGGCTTCGTAGCGAGGCGTAGAAAACCGCAGCGAAACGCGCAGTTGGAGCGATTTTGCGACGAAGGCATAATCATTATTATGTTGAGAAGCAAAATCGTGAAACAAGCGTTGCAGCAAGGATTTTCAAGCCGTAGTAGATGGCTACTGCAAATTTTGGGTTAAAGGATGTACACATGGATAGTAAAGTTGCTCACGCCCTTAATTTAACATATAGTCCTGTAGCAATTATATGGACAGACCAAAAACCTGAAAATGCGCTACACTTTAAAAAAAGAACCTGGGGCTGTGTCATGTGGATGTTTGCGAGTGCAGCAAAGGGCAAAACGGTTGTGTTTGACAGGGAGACGTATGGATGTGTGGGTGGAGGTGTAGGTTTAGGGTTCGGGAATCAGTATAGAATTTTCCCTGGAAGTATAGAGTGCTTTTATTATTTCTTATCCAAAGGAAATGAAAACTTTGAATTTGGCAAGAAAATAGCGAACAAAATAGAGAAATTTGCTGGTAAGAAATTTGTTAAAAACTTTCTCAGGGGAGAGAGGTTTATGAAATCTCCTAAACAGGTAAAGAAATTTGTTGAACTGTTGCCTATAGTAAATATTCCTAAAAAGTATGTAGTCTTCAAACCATTACCTGAGGTAGATAAAAAAGACAAGCCGGTGGTTATTTCTTTTATAGCAAACCCCCATCAGCTCTCTGCCCTGGTTACCCTGTCATATTATGAAATGGAAAACTTGCATAACGTTATTGTGCCTAAGGGAGCCGGATGTCACCAGATAGGGATATTTGCCTACAGAGAATCTGAATCCAAAAGCCCAAGAGCTGTTATGGGTTTAACCGATTTGTTTGCAAGAGAAACTATAAGAAAGAGACTTGGTGAAGACGTAATGACTTTTACTGTCCCTTTCAATCTATTTCAAGAGATGGAAGGAAATGTTGAAGGAAGCTTTTTGCAAGAAGAGACTTGGAAGACGCTGAGAGGTTTTTAAACTCCAAAAACCTTGACAAAACTGAGAAAGCTTTGATATAAAAGGTAGCTTTACCAGTTGCAGAAATACTGTACGCCATGCATATAAAAGAATTTGATTATGACCTTCCAGCCGGGTTGATTGCGCAACATCCCATAGAAAAAAGGGATCAATCTCGTCTGATGGTTGTCCACAGAAAAAAAAGAACCATTGAGCACAGGACATTTCTTGAAATAACTGACTATTTTAGGCCGGGAGATATTTTAGTTTTAAACGATACAAGAGTTATCCCTGCCCGTTTGATGGGAAAAAAGCAGACAGGTGGGAAGGCGGAGGTTTTTCTCCTAAGGCCGGATAAAAACGGGGGTGTTGATGAGTCAGTCTGGCACTGCTTAATCAACTGCAGTAAAAAACCTAAACTGCACTCAAAGATAATTTTTGGCCGGTCTCTAACTGCCGAGGTCATAGATGAGGAGGAGGAAGGATTTAAAGTTAAATTTAAATATGAAGGTAACTTTGAGCAGGCCTTGGATAGCGTTGGTATAACTCCACTTCCTCCCTATATTAAAAGGATGAATGGCCCGCAGGATGAAAAGTTTGACAGGGAAAGATACCAGACTATCTTTGCCCGATCAAGGGGGGCTGTGGCAGCTCCAACAGCAGGACTTCACTTTACCAGAAAACTCCTTAACCAGATTGAGAAAAAGGGGGTTAATACTCTGTTTCTCACTTTGCATGTAGGGTGGGGAACCTTTCAGCCAGTCAGAGTGGAACAGATAGAAAAACATCACATGCACTCTGAACATTACATATTGAATCCGTCTGCAGCCAGAATTATTAATGAAGCTCGAAAGGGAAAGGCACGTATAATAGGCGTAGGAAGCACAACTACCCGTTCTCTGGAATCTTTGACCAGTGGTCATGGAACCGTCAGACCGGGAAGAGGGTACACAAACCTGTTCATTTACCCGGGCTATAACTTTAAAGTTGTAGACAGTATAATTACTAACTTTCACTTGCCTCGATCAACCCTGTTAATGCTGGTAACGGCCTTTGCCGGAAGAGAATTTATTTTAGAGGCTTACCATGAAGCCATAAAAGAGGGTTATCGCTTTTACAGTTATGGTGATGCAATGATGATTATTTGAATCGGGGAAAAGTGTGTTTGCATTTACGTTACTCAAGAACGATTCTGAGACAGATGCCCGTTTGGGGGAAATCAGTACAGATCATGGAGAGATTAACACCCCTGCTTTTATCCCTGTTGGTACTCAAGCTACCATCAAAGCCCTGACACCTGAGGATCTCAGAGAGATGGGTGTTGAAATCATTCTCTCCAATACCTATCATCTCTATTTGAGACCAGGGCATGAGTTGGTTAAAAACCTTGGTGGTCTCCACAGGTTTATGCATTGGGATTATCCTTTGTTAACCGATAGTGGAGGGTTTCAAGTCTACAGTATAGGCACAAACCAGAAAGTTTCTGAGGAGGGTATCAACTTTCAGTCGCATCTGGATGGTTCCAGACACTTTATTTCTCCTGAACTCTGTATGGAAATTCAGGAAGCGCTGGGTGCAGATATTGTGATGTGTCTTGATGAATGTGTTCCCTATCCTGCCTCTTATGATTATGCGAGTGGTTCCCTTGAGCGAACTACTCGCTGGGCAGAGAGATGTCAGGACAGCAAAAAAAGAAAAGATCAAACCCTCTTTGGCATTGTTCAGGGGGGGATGTTTAAAGAGTTAAGAGAAAAGAGTGCCAGAGAACTTGTTGCCATGGACTTTGATGGATATGCCGTAGGGGGACTGAGTGTGGGTGAAAGCACCTCTCTCATGCTTGAGATGGTAGAACATACAACTGCCTTTTTGCCAGAGAAAAAACCCAGATACCTGATGGGAGTGGGGACGCCAGAAGACATAGTAGAGGCTGTTAAACGAGGAATAGATATATTTGACTGTGTACTACCTACACGCAATGCCAGAAATGGTATGTTGTTTACCAGTTTTGGAAGGATAGTGATCAAAAATGCCAGGCACAGAAGCGAGGATATTCCTGTCGATCCCCATTGTAACTGTTACACCTGTACACACTATTCCCGGGCTTATTTGCACCATCTCTTTTCAGCAAAGGAGATTTTATCGTCAAGATTAAATACAATCCACAATCTTTTCTACTATCTTAACCTCATGGCAGAAATAAGAACGTCTATTAAAGAGGGGGTTTTTGCTCAATTCTATCAGAAATTTTATGAATCAAGAAACGTCCAGGAAAACGAACGAGAAATAGGTTTTCCAGAATTCCAGATGGGGAGGTAATTATGTTCATAAGTTTGGCTCATGCTATGGCACAACAGGGTGAAGGTGGTGCTCAGGGTTTTTCTGCTTTTGTGCCTCTCATTCTCATCTTTGTGATCTTTTATTTTCTTTTAATGAGACCTCAGCAGAAGAAAGCTAAACAGCAAAGGGAATTTCTCAATAATCTCAAGTCAGGAGATAGGGTTATTACTGCTGGTGGACTTCATGGGAAGATTACCGGTTTGACTGATAACATTGTTACCCTAGAGATTGCTGATAGAGTTCAGGTAAAGGTTTCAAGAAGTCAGGTTTCTGGCCAAAGTGAAATTAAATCCAGTGAGCCTAAGAAAAAGAAAAAATAATAGTGAAATCTATATTAATAACGAGTATGGAGAAATGTAATGGATAAGAGATTAAAGTGGAGAACTATTCTCATTGTAACGGTAATTGTTGTTGCCTGCTTTTATTTAGCCCCAAGCACTTTTAAACTGCCAAGTTGGTGGGAAAGCACCTTCCCCAGCGAAAAAATATCTCTGGGATTAGATCTGCAGGGAGGGATGCACCTGCTGCTGGAGGTTGAGGCAGAGAAGGCCCTCTCAAATACCGTTGACAGGTTAGTGAGTGACGTCAAGGATACTCTTTTTGAAGAACGCATTCCTTTTGACCGGATAGAAAGGGTTGAAAATGACAACCTACTGGTTGAGATCTTAAGTTCTGCATATAAAGAAAAATTTAGCGAAGTCCTTGAGAACAGGTTCCCCAACCTGGAAAAACTAAAGTTCGATGAGAAAGATAAGATTATTACCTACACCCTGGGATTAAGATCTCAAGATAAAGAGTATCTCAAAAAGTTTGCAGTTGACCAGGGGCTTGAGACCATCCGCAATCGTATTGATGAATTCGGAGTGAGTGAGCCTACTATTCAGAAACAGGGTGAAGATCGTATTTTAATTCAGCTTCCAGGGATCAAAGATCCCAAACGGGCAATTGATCTTATTGGCAAAACTGCCCTTTTAGAGTTCAAAATAGTTAATGATGAATATGACATTGATAGGGCTTTGAAGGGTGACATCCCTGCAGATTGTCAAATCCTCTATTCAAAACGTGAAGACAAGGAAACAGGTGAAACTACAAAAAAATCTTATTTGCTGGAAAAGAGAACCCTCCTTACAGGAGAGAACCTGACTAGTGCCCGGGTAAGTTTTAATCAATTTAATGAACCTTACGTTGCCATTGCTTTCGACTCTTTAGGAGCAAAGCTGTTTGAGAGAATTACCGGTGAAAATGTCAAGAAAAGGCTGGCTATCATCCTGGACAACAATGTTTACTCTGCCCCGGTTATCAGAGATAGAATTTCAGGTGGAAGAGCCAGTATCGAAGGCGGGTTTACCACGGAAAAGGCAAGGGATTTGGCTATTGTATTGCGTGCCGGTTCCCTGCCAGCTCCTGTAAAAATCCTTGAGCAGAGGACAGTAGGACCTTCAATGGGGCAGGATTCTATCCGTCAGGGAATTCAATCTATTCTCATCGGGGGTACTACAGTTATAATATTTATGATGATTTACTATCATCTTTCCGGGATGGTTGCCAATTTTGCCCTTTGCTTTAATATGTTGATAATTATGGCAGCACTGGCCGCTTTTCGGGCTACCCTTACCCTTCCAGGTATTGCCGGAATTCTGCTCACTATCGGTATGGCGGTAGATGCAAATGTGCTCATCTTTGAACGTACCCGGGAAGAGCTGCGAACGGGGAAAACCCCACGGGCTTCTATCGAAGGTGGTTATTCCAAGGCATTGATTACTATTCTCGATGCTAATATCACAACTCTCATTGCCGCCCTATTCCTCTTTCAGTTTGGAACAGGACCCATCAAAGGATTTGCGGTGACCTTGACCATTGGACTTATTGCCAGTCTCTTTACTGCCATTGTCTGCACCAGAGTAATTTTTGATTACTTTCTCTCTATAAGAAGGATTAAAAAGCTGAGTATTTAGATGTCAACTTATTAAAAAAGGAAAAATTATGGAACTGATTAAACCGGATATCAATATCAATTTTATAGGTAATGTCAAGAAGGTACTCATTTTTTCCCTTATCATGATTTGTATAAGCTGTATCTCCTTAATAATTAAAGGGGGATTGCGATATGGGATAGATTTTGAGGGGGGTACTTTAGTTCAGGTCAAATTTTTTTCCAAGGTTGACATTTCAGCGGTAAGGGTTGCTTTAGATAGTATGGCTATTGAGGGGCTAAGTGTTCAAGAATTTGGTGAAAAAGAAGCCAATGAATATCTTATTACCATGAAAAAGACAACAGGTGAGTTGGAAGGGATGTCAGAGAATATCAAGGCAGCTCTTAAGAACAGGTTTGGTAGCGATTCACTGGAAGTGAGACGGGTGGAAATGGTTGGACCCAAAGTAGGTAAGGATCTCAGAAAAAAAGGGATCCTTGCTATTGCCTTTTCCCTGCTGGGAATGCTTATCTATATCTGGTGGAGATTTGAGTTGCGCTTTGGAGTAGGAGCCATCCTTTGCCTGATCCACGATGTGAGTATTACCCTTGGCGCACTGTCAATTACTAATAAACCAATTGATTTACCCATTATTGCCGCTCTGCTTACAGTAGTTGGTTACTCGGTTAATGATACTATTATCATCAGTGATCGTATCCGCGAAAATTTAAAGAAAATGAGTCGCGGTCGTTTGAGAGATATTGTCAATAAAAGTATAAATCAGACCTTGAGTAGAACCTGTATAACAGCAGGAACTACCCTCATGGTTATCATCGCTCTCTTTTTCCTGGGAGGCGAGGTAATCCATGATTTTGCTTTTACATTACTGGTTGGTATTTGTATCGGCACTTATTCTTCCATTTTTATTTCAAGTCCTCTTCTGATTGTGTGGGAAAGATTATTTCCAAAGAAAAAAAGGAGATAGTCTGTGTCCATGGGAGACCTTAGCGTCCTTCGGGTGGATAAGATACTGGATGCTGGATACTAGATGATGGAGGGTAGAGAAATAGGATTAGTTATGAAAAATTAAGAATATGGCAACTGGTTCATGGACTAGTTATTGATGTTTATACAATGACTCTTCATAAATTGTCAGGACGTGTGATATTTGAATAAGTTAGTCAAACTCATGATCAATCAAATCTATAGAATCAAATATCCAGTATCTAGTATCTAGCATCCAGTATCGTTTCGATGATCACCACCCATTCTATAATCTTTCAATCATTTGGTAAAAAAGAAAATTTCCAGGCAATTGATAAAATGATTCCAGTAGAAGAAGCCTTACAGGTTATTTTAAAGAGTATTCGTGTTTTGGGGCTGGAAAAGGTAGATATTTTAAGCTCCCTGGGTAGGGTATTGGGGGAGGATATACACGCCCCTTACCATATCCCCCCCTGGGATAATTCGGCTATGGATGGATATGCGGTTATTCAGAAAGATATCGAGCATGCCTCTCCTGAAAACCCTGCCATATTGAAGGTAGTTGCAGATCTTCCTGCAGGCTACACCGTGAAAAGGAAGCTTGAAAAAGGTGAAGCCATAAGAATTATGACAGGTGCTCCAACACCTGAAGGAAGTGATACGGTAGTAATGGTAGAGGATACCAAAAGGGATGAGGATAAGGTTAAGATTTTCAGGGCAAATTCAAAGGGGGATAATATCAGAAAAGCTGGTGAAGATGTCAGGGAAGGCACTCTGGTTCTTCATTCAGGTTCAATAATCCATCCAGCAGAAGTCGGCATGCTCGCATCCTTGAAGCGGTCCTTTGTCTCTGTATATCAAAGACCCACAGTTGCCGTCATCTCTACAGGTGATGAGTTGATTGATGTTGATGAGGACTTCACAGAGGGGAAGATTATAAGCAGTAATACCTATTCCTTATCATCACTTGTTAAGTATTATGGGGCGGCTCCACTCATCCTGGGTATTGCTAAAGACAGACCCGAAGAGCTTATGGACAGGTTCAAAGTGGCAGTCCATGCAGATATGATCATCTCCTCCGGAGGTGTCTCAGTGGGAGACTATGATCTGGTTAAGGATATCCTGAAAGAGCTGGGTGCAGAAATGAAATTCTGGAAGGTAGCGATGAGACCTGGACAACCTCTGGCCTTTGGGGTGATAGAAGGTAAACCCACATTTGGTCTTCCTGGTAACCCGGTTTCATGCATGGTTTCATTTGAGCAGTTTGTCAGACCCTCTATTTTAAAAGCGAGTGGTCATAGACAAATCTTTCGGCCACTTATTGAAGCGAGATTAAAAGACCCTGTAAGGAAGAAAGCGGGAAAAAAGTATTTTATTCGTTGCATCGTCAGCGTTGAAGAGGGAAAGTACAGTGTTACCACAACGGGGGAGCAAGGGTCTGGTATTTTAATGTCCATGGTAAGAGCTAATGGCCTTATAGTACTGCCGGAAGAAAAAACGACCTTTGAAACAGGGGAGATGGTTAAGGTGCAGGTTTTGAATCGAGACTTTGAGCTTAAGGAAGACTACCAATACCACTAGACCCTTTTTCTTTCCATATTCACCGCAGAGATCGCGGAGTACGCAGAGAAGAATATATAAAAATAACTTCATTAATCTCTGCGTCCCAAGCGGTGAAATAAACTAAAGTTGAGTTGCCTTTTACTGGGCAAACCGTAAAGGAGATTACCTTGGCTGAATCTTTAGGCAAATTGAAAAGAAGCCACTACTGCGGGGAGTTACAGGCAGAACATATGGGTAAAGAGGTTACCCTGATGGGATGGGTACACAGCCGCCGTGATCATGGCGGTCTGATCTTTATTGACTTGAGAGATCGGGAGGGAATTACTCAGGTTTGTTTCAATCCTGAGATAGATGCCACAATCCACGCTAAAGCGCACAATTTGCGTAATGAATATGTAATTGCCGTTAAGGGAAAGGTATCAAAACGCCCTGAAGGAACGATCAATCCCGATTTAAAAACAGGAGAAATTGAGATCCTGGCAGAAGAACTTACCATCTTAAACGAGTCGAAAACCTCTCCCTTTGAGATCTCTTCCCGACATGGAATCTCAGAAGATGTGAGATTAAAATACCGCTATCTCGATCTACGAAGGCCGGGTTTGCAGGAAAACCTGATCCTGCGCCATAGAATTGTCCAGACAACCCGGGACTATTTCAACCAGAGGAAATTTATTGAAGTTGAGACTCCATTTTTAACCAAGAGTACCCCTGAAGGTGCCAGGGATTACCTGGTACCCAGCCGTGTTAATCCTGGCCGGTTTTATGCCCTGCCTCAGTCTCCCCAATTGTTTAAGCAGATCCTCATGATCTCCGGTTACGATCGTTATTACCAGATTGTAAAATGCTTTCGAGATGAAGACCTTCGGGCTGACCGACAGCCGGAATTTACTCAGATTGACCTGGAGCTTTCCTTCATACATGAAGATGATATTTATGAAATAATTGAAGGACTGTTAGTTGTCATTTTTAAAGAGGTAAAAAACATATCACTCAAACATCCCTTCCCCAGACTGACTTTTAAGGAGGCACTTGCCCGCTACGGACTCGATAAACCGGATACCCGTTTTGAGATGGAACTTAGCAATCTTACCACTAATTTTGCCGACTCCAAGTTTAAGGTATTTTCACAGGCTGTAGCTGCAGGAGGTATTATCCTGGGATTAAATGCCCGGGGCTGTGCTGAGTATTCCCGCAAAGAGCTTGATGATTTAACCGATTTGGCCAGGGTTTACGGGGCACAGGGGTTAGCCTGGATCAAAGTTGTCTCCGATGGTGTGCAATCGCCTATTGCCAAGTTTTTTACTGAGAAGGAGATACAACAACTGACGAGGACTTTAAATGGACAGCCGGGAGATCTCCTGCTCATGGTCACTGATGCAAAACACAAGGTTGCCTACACTGCCCTGGGGCAGTTGAGAATCCATTTGGGACATAAACTGGGGTTGATTGAACAGGACAGGTGGTGCCCGCTCTGGATTACAGAATTCCCGCTCCTGGAATATAATGAGGAAGAGAAACGATATGAAGCAATGCACCACCCTTTCACCTCACCAGTAGAAGAGGATCTTGCACATTTAAAAGAGAATCCAGAGAAAGTAAAGGCACGGGCATATGATCTAGTTTTAAATGGTAATGAGATTGGAGGTGGAAGTATCCGAATCCACCGCAAGGATGTGCAACAGGCGATGTTTGGGGCACTTAAGATTGGCGAGGATGAAGCAAAAAGCAAGTTTGGCTTTCTTCTTGATGCCCTGGAATACGGGGCACCACCTCACGGGGGTATTGCTTTAGGTCTTGACCGATTAGTGATGCTAATCTGTGGGATTGAATCGATTCGGGATACAATTGCCTTTCCCAAAACACAAAAGGCAACCTGTTTAATGACTGATGCACCCTCACAGGTGAGTGAAAGACAACTGAAAGAACTCTCTCTTAGAACGGTTATCTCTAAATTGACAAAGTGAATTATTTGGCAAGAAAAGAAACTTCTTGGCAATTGATAAAGGAGGTTAGAATGGGGAGAAAAAAGATTACTATTGTCGGCGCAGGAAATGTCGGTGCCACAGCAGCCCACTGGGCGGCTGAGAAGGAACTGGGAGATGTTGTCCTGGTAGATATTGTTGAAGGAATGCCCCAGGGCAAGGCCCTCGATTTGATGGAATCAAGACCTGTTGAGGGTTTTGATGTTACTATCACTGGAACCAATAGCTATGAAGAAACTGCAGGCTCAGATCTGGTAATCATTACCTCGGGGCTTCCACGCAAGCCGGGAATGAGCAGGGATGATCTACTGCAAAAGAACAAGGAGATTGTCTCTTCTGTTACTAAATCGATAGCTGCTAAATCCCCCGACTGCATTATCATTGTTGTCAGTAATCCCTTAGATACCATGAGCTATGTAGCCAAAGCCGTAAGTGGCTTTCCCAAAAACCGCGTGGTGGGGATGGCGGGTATTCTTGACTCTGCTCGCTTCAGGGTATTTATTGCTATGGAGCTTAATGTTTCTGTGGAAGATATTCAGGCCCTGGTCCTGGGAGGACATGGAGACAGCATGGTACCACTTCCTCGCTATTCAACTGTTGGTGGTATCCCTCTTACCCAAATGCTCCCGGAGGAAAAGATTGATAAAATTGTAGCACGCACCAGAAAGGCAGGTGGTGAAATCGTAGCCTTGCTCAAGACCGGAAGTGCTTACTATTCCCCTTCTGCATCGGCAGTTCAAATGGCAGAAGCCATCCTTAAGGATAAGAAGAGAATCCTTCCCTGCTGTGCATATTTGGAAGGAGAATATGGTCTCAATGGTATCTATTTTGGCGTGCCGGTAAAACTTGGTTCGGATGGTGTAGAACAGATAATGGAGGTTTCTCTAACCGAAGAAGAGAATAAACTTGCTCAGCAGTCAGGAAAAGCAGTAAAGGATAGTATCGCTTCACTCAAACTATAATCCATAATTCTTTGTCTGTAAAAACAAAAAAGGCAGGGTCATAAATGACTCTGCCTTTTTTCTGGCTGATAGCAAACCAGTATTTAATAAGTGGCGCAAAGATATAAAAAGTAGTAGCAGACTGCATCTGTTGGATATGGTAGGAGATAATCACAAATAACGTAATACAAACAATATGTCAAGTTAACAGAAGGTTCAATACCTGAAGTGGTTGTAGTACCAAATTCATCGAAAGACATAACATCGCCGGAAGGCAAATAGATATTAAAAGTATTCAGGAGATTGAATATCTCTTTGGGAGATTCCATTATACCCAAAAATGGATCCAGTTCTCCCTTATCGATATATACTATGTTGAGCTGTGACGCTTTGTTTTCCCCTGCAGGGATAATAAAGACTTCTGCCTGAGGCAGCGTTACACCTCTAACATCGGCAACATCTACCTCACCACCCATATCTTCAACCATGCTAATCATTTCTTCTCCTGCCTCACTGCTCAGGGCAGCGTTTATAGAATCGAGTGCAGCATTACTGTCAATTTCATATCCCCCTGAACAATCAAGACATGAGGATGAAGCTGAAAATGGCAGACAAAAAAGCATCAGCAACATTAAAAAACAAATACCTGTTTTCCTCATATTAATCTCCTTTCCTTAGATTAGAAAATAGGTGAATCATTAATAAAACCATTCATCATGCCTTCTATCACCTCCCTTCTCTTCTGAGTAAACACCTCCTCTTCGGCAAATTTTAATAAGGATGTCAGATCCATAGAATGCGCAGACAGAACCGCTGCCCTTTCCTCCAATTCGTCATCAAGGGAGAGAGCAGTTAAATAGTTGATGAGCTTTAAACTTTCCTCTTTTTGAACTGAGTTTATAAATGAGGGGAGTTTTTTAGGTTTCACCTGTATCAGGGAAGGTTCCGGCTCAGGTACCAGGAAGGATAAATTGATTCCCACTTTTAAACGGTAGATATTCTCAAGGTTATAGGTGACAAACCCCCATAGATGATCTTTATTATCAGTTCCGGTTCCCAGATAATCAAGGAAGGTTTGTTCACCCCAAGTGTTGCCATTGCTATCAGTACCCCCCGATAAATTCATATCGTAGTACTCTGACCAGAATAACTCAGAAGTATCTATACCCATAAGGAAGTCACTGCCTCCAGAAAAAAAAGGGATATTAGATCCATAGATCTCCGCAGAGGTCACACCTGTGCTCTCATACTTAAAATTGATGCCCAGAAAGCCGCTTGATAAAGGTACCGGTATTCTTACCCACCACCGTGCTTCATTATCCATGCCAAAGAAAAAGAGATCAATCCAGAAATCACTCTCTCCGTTATATCCACCATAGAGAGGGCTGGCCGAGAGAGGGGCTGCTGTTATTAAACACGATAAAACTATAATCAGTACTAAACTTTTTTTCATCACTGTTCCTTTCATATATGCTGTTTAATAATCTCAGGTTTTAAGCACTTTCTTTATTAAGGAAAAAAGGTCCTGCCCGGTTATTAAGATTAAGGAATTCTTTGCTGAGCTCCCATCTTATCAGAGAACCTACCAGGAATACCCTTGGTGAACTTTTAAGCCTGGCATAGATAGTTGTTGAGGTGGGATTGTCAAAACCAAGAAGTAAAGTTTCTACTTTTTCTTCTCCCTCCAGTTTAATACTAATCTCCATCCTGGGAAGGTCAAGTCCGAATTGCGTCATATCAGAAGGGTTGTCAGCTACCGGGTCAGTCTCGACCACATTGATAATACTGTGTATTATATCATCTGCTGCCTCTTCACCTCCCTGGATAGTCATGGGTTCTTTCATCCACCATACACCATCTTCTTTTTGATATACAATTGTTTGATTGTCTTTCATGAGCCGAATCTTTATAAAATCCTGGAGTTGATAGGGAAAAATCTGAATCTTTCGCCATTCTTCCTTTTTCTTCTTTTCTTCAGCAAGTTTCCTTCCTGCTTCACCTTTAATCTCAAAAAGGTAGAAGTAACCTGTCAGGGTAAGCAGTACCAGTATGAGTAATAACGTTTTTCCCAGGTTCATTATTCAATCTTAAACTCAAACGTCAATAGCAAATTTGCAATTTAACAAAGTTAAACATCCAGTATCGAGCATCAAGTGTCTAGAGAAGCTTCGCCTCAAACTGACGAGGCTTCGCGATACTTGATTCTGGATACTTGATGCTGGATTAATATAGTAAGGCCATATAAGATTTAGGTTGCGCAACTCGTAACGGTATACGGGCATTTGTTGCGGATGACGTGTCTGTTCACGGTGTATTTGAGTTAGTTGAAATTCCAAATAACAAACAAATTACAATGACCGAACCTTCTCGGTGGACTAAACAATTTTGGTAATTGAGTTTTGAGATTTATTTGGTATTTGGTGCTTGAGATTTGGAGTTTATCATTAGACGAAACGAGCAGCTTTTTCATCTAGGATCCAGTATCTAGCATCCAGCATCACTTTATTTATACAGGGATATTCCCATGTTTTTTAGGAGGACGAGTTTCCCTTTTATTTACCATTGCCTCCAGTGCACTGATGAGAGAAGGGCGTGTATCCCTTGGCTTAATTACTGCGTCAACATAACCGCGTGAAGCAGCAATATAAGGATTTGAAAATAGTTTGCGGTACTCGTTTATCTTTTCCTCTCTCTTGGCTTTGGGATCATCAGCACCCTTAATTTCTCTTCGGTGGATAATATTAGCTGCTCCTTCTGCACCCATAACAGCGATTTCTGCCGCAGGCCAGGAAAATACAAAGTCAGCACCCAGGTGGCGACTGCACATGGCTATGTATGCTCCACCATAAGCTTTACGGGTAATCAGGGTGAGTTTGGGAACAGTAGCCTCTGAATAACACCAGAGAAGTTTTGCGCCATGTCGGATAATGCCTGACCATTCCTGGTCTCTTCCAGGCAGATATCCAGGCACATCAGTAATGGTAAGCAAGGGAATGTTAAAGGCATCGCAAAATCGAATGAAACGGGTTGCTTTATCTGATGCATTGACATCCAGACATCCAGCCAGGTGTTTCGGCTGGTTGGCTATAATACCAACTACCCGTCCATTAAAACGAACAAAGCATATAATCATATTGGGTGCATAGTACTCATGTGGTTCATAAAACTGTCCATTATCCACAATAGACCGAATAACATCTTTCATGTCATAAGTTTTTCGGGGATCGTCAGGTATAATCTCGTCTAAACCAGGATCAGTGCGGAGGGGATCGTCTCCTGTTTCTACTAAAGGAGGATCCTCCATATTGTTTGAAGGAAGGTAGCTTAACAGCTCCTTAATGGATTCAATGGCATCTTCATCATTTTCACATGCAAAGTGGGCAACGCCACTTCTACTGTTGTGAGCCATGGCACCACCCAACTCCTCCTGCGTAATCTCCTCTCCTGTAACTGCCCTGATTACGTCAGGTCCGGTGATAAACATATAGCTTGTGTTTTTGACCATGAATATCCAATCAGTCATGGCAGGAGAATAAACAGCCCCACCGGCCGTGGGTCCCATAATAGCGGTGATTTGAGGGATAACACCTGAGGCAGCGGAGTTCCTGAAAAATATTTCCCCATAACCACACAGGGCATCAATACCCTCTTGAATTCTAGCGCCACCTGAATCAGCAATTCCCACGATGGGTGTTCCTGCTTTGAGCGCCAAATCCATAACCTTGCAAATCTTTTTAGCCTGCATTTCACCTAGGGTGCCGGCTCTTGCAGTAAAATCCTGGGAAAAAGCGAATACCGTTCGTCCATCAACCAGTCCATAACCAATAATGACACCGTCAGAAGGAATTGTAGTCTTTGGCATATCAAAATTGACGCACCGATGGGTGACAAATAAATCCAGCTCTTTGAAGCTGCCAGCATCAAACAGTAGATTTATCCTTTCCCGTCCAGTCAGCTTGCCCCGGTCATGCTGTTTTTGAACAGCCTTTTCTCCCCCCATCTCTCGCAATTTCGATTCTTTTTCCTGCAATTCTTTTATGCTATCTGCAATAATTCCCATAAGACCTCTCCTTTGGTATTATACTACTACACCCACGAGTTTTCGAGCCTCCACTATAGATAATTTGATTTTTGTTTGTCAAGAACAAAAATGGGGGTTTTCAAAAGAAAGAGAAAAAGATCCAGTCTTTCTACTTTTGTATTGAAAATTACCTGCAGTTGCTATACATTCACATATAATCAGTTTCTTATAGCAAAGGAGGGAATGTCTATGGATAAATTTTATAAAACTGTTTTTGTTGCACTAACTCTGATGCTCTTTCCACTCACTCTTGTGCTGGCGCAAGAAATGGCACAACCACCAGCCGAAGTAATTGAAGAGGATATAGTTATTGAAGAATGGGCTATTGCCACTGCTATTCTCGAGCGTTCCCCTCAAGGTGCAGCCCAGAGTTTTCCTGCCACTGCAGAGACACTTTATTGTTTTACCAAAGTTGTTGGTGCCAGTGAAGAAACCTCAATTACCCATACCTGGTATTATCAGGATAGAGAGATGACAGAAGTAGTGCTCCCTGTGCGCTCCCTTTATTGGCGTACCTGGAGCTCAAAAAAGATCATACCTGAGTGGAAAGGACCATGGAGAGTAGAGGTTACATCAGAAGATGGAGCCTCGCTCAAAACCGTTGACTTTACAATTGAGTGATATGAGGTAAAAGAAAGAACTCCTGAAGTCCTCCTTTTATAAAGGGGGACTTAGGGGGATTTTTTCTACTAACTCTTGATTCTGAACCCTTCCATCTATGTCTAAACGTGTAATCCCTCTTATGGAATTAGAAACAAAGAAAATTTATCTAAAAAACATAAATCTCAGGGATAAAACTTTTCTCTTAAGCTATGGCTATGATATTAATCCAATAAAACAGTCCATTGAGCAGGTGGGTTTGATCAATCCACCTATCGTGCGTAAAAGGTCTGATGGTACCTGTCAAATTATCTGCGGGCATAAAAGGGTACACGCCTTAAGAAAGCTAGCTGTTTCTACCGTCATCTGCTCCATACTTCCCTCCAAAACGGGTGATGAAGAATGTCTTTTGTTGAACCTCCTTGATAATGTTTCCCATCGTGAGTTTAACCCCATCGAAAAATCTATGGCTATCAATAAGCTTCAAAATTATTACACGGAAGAGAAGATAGTTAAGGACTTTTTGTCTGTGCTTAAACTGCAACCCCATATTACCCAGCTTAAGGTCTATAAACCACTGTGCAAGCTTGCAAGAGAAATAAGAAATGCTCTCATTGAAGGAAATATAAGTGAACATACTGCAGTACAGCTTTCTCAAATGAATCGTGAAAGCAGAAGTGCTCTGGGGAAACTCCTTATTGTTTTGAAACTGAGCGTTAGTAAACAGGCTGAACTATTAGAGTATGTCACAGAAATAGCCGTAAGAGAAAATATATCTGTAGACAAGGTTGTCAGCACAAGAAAGATCAAATCTATTCTTGAAAATGAAAAATTAAACCAACCTCAAAAAGGTGAAGCCATACGGAAATATCTAAGAGGGTTAAGATATCCTCAACTCACAGCAAAAGAAAAGGAGTTCAACCATAATCTTAAACAGCTAAAACTCCCTCCCGGCACACAGCTTAAAGCTACTCCTTTCTTTGAGGGAAATCACTACCATCTCAGCCTTAACTTTAAAGACCTGAATGGATTAAAGAAAAGGCTGCAGGAACTGGAATCTCTCCTGAAGAATCGTTCACTACTCAACATTATAGAAGGTTAAAGCGAGTGGAAAGGTACCGTCCTCAGAGGATTCTTATTGAAAAATCGATAAGGGATTTCCCATTGACCCAGACTGTTATTAAACGGCTAAAGGGGATTCCCGTAAAATACATCAATCAGGTAAAACCACCGGCCGTTGAACGAGTCCGGGACTTATGGCTTGATGATCAAAAGACGCTCCTTTTGTGTAGAAACAAGGGGAGGTTTTTTGAACTGTGCCCGGGCACTAAAAATTATCTCTGCTGTTTATACAAGATTCTCAACTTTGCTACCAACTGCCATCTTAACTGCACCTACTGTATTTTGCAGGCTTATTTAAATAACCCCTTTATGGTGCTCTACACCAATACTGATGAGATGTTTAAGGAACTTGATAATGTCCTCAATCAACACCCAAAAACTATATACAGAATAGGAACCGGTGAGTACACTGACAGCCTTATTCTGGATCACCTGACCTCATTCACTCAAATGGTTGTTCCCTACTTTGCACGCAAAAGCAATGCATTTCTGGAATTGAAAACTAAAACCGATAACATCGAAAACCTTGAGGGGCTTGAGCATAGAGAGCAAACTATAGTCTCCTGGTCTCTTAATACAGAACCTGTTATCGGAAGTGAAGAAGGAACTGCATGTTCCCTTGATGATCGTATCAGAGCAGCTTACCAGTGCCAGAAGTGGGGATATAAATTAGGATTTCATTTTGATCCTCTGATCTATTACCCGGGCTGGGAGGATGACTATAAGAAGGTGGTCGATAAATTATTTAAAACTATCGACCCTGCATCTCTTTGCTGGATAAGTATGGGGTGTTTTAGATTCATCCCTAAATTGAAGTCTGTTATCAAGCAGAGGTATCCTGAAAGCAGAATACTTTACCAGGAATTTATCAGGGGACTTGATGGTAAAATGAGATATTTTAAGCCGGTAAGGATTGAGATGTACACCAGAATGGCTGAATGGATTAAAAGCTATGATTCAAAAATTTTCATCTATCTCTGTATGGAAAGTGAAGAAGTGTGGGAAAAATCGATCGGCTTCGCACCTAGCTCTAATAAAGATTTAAAAAAGTGGCTTGACAATCAATGCAGGATTTAAGCAGGTAAAAAGGTATCAGTATCTACCCGCCTGATGTATCTTTCGTAAATTATTTTTATATTTTTCTCTGCGTGCTTTGCGATCTCTGCGGTATTTCTTCTGCCTTCTGGGGAATGGGAGATGAAATAGAAGTATTCTCAGGTGAATTTCCCTTGTTCTGAGTCCTGCTCCTGCTGTCCGGAGGGGAAAAGGCAAGGAATGAAACCAGAGCAAACAATACAAAAACTAAAATACAGATCCTAAATCTTATCATTGTCCTGCTTTTCTGATATACATTTGTTTTTGATTGCTATCTATCTCCAGGGTGATAAACTTTATTACCGCAAAAAAACGAGCTGATTATCTATCGGCAAACTGCAAAATAACTTTAACCTCCCCTAACGTCTATTACAATCCTTTTTTAATTTGAGAAACGAGTTGCTAATTTGCTCTTTGAGTTTTGCTAATTGTATTTCAATATCCCGAGCGCACAATATACCTCAGTTAGGAACGGAGTTTATAGCACATTTTAGAAGAAGTCAACAATCATTTTTCTATACTTGAAGAATAATGGTTAAAAGAAAAATCTTCAACCACCTTTAAAAGCATGAGTTAAAAGCAGACCCGGCCTCGTGTTTAAGGCAAAAAACTATTGACAATGAGTTCTTTTATGGTTTAGATTTACATTAAAAGGCCGCTTGGATCCGCTTGGACTGAGACGGAAGGAATTTATAAAGAATTAAGGTAGTATTCAGTAGTATTGAAAATTCCTTTTAGGACGCAGATTGTCAGGATTTTTAATGCACGATTTTATCTGCAGACATCTGTGGTAAGTTGCGTTTTAATTCAAGAGGGAATTCCCAAATTTGAACCTTAATATTGATATAATAGCCTTCTGAATTTCGGTTCGGAAGGCTTTGTTGTAACCACAGAGAGCGCAGAGAAAAATTCATTTCTAGAAACCCTTATGAACTTTATGGTTCTTTCTATATAACTTTTATGGATTACGAAATAATCCTTTAAATAAAGGAGTGCAAATGAATAAAAAAGTTAGCATATTAGATCTTCAGGAGATGAAAGAAAAAGGTGAAAAAATCACCATGCTTACCGCTTATGATTATCCCACTGCCAGAATACTTGATCAATGTGGCATAGAAATTCTTTTAATCGGTGATTCAGTGGGGAATGTGATGATGGGAACTGATAATACCCTGCCGGTCACTACTGATGAAATTATCTATCATACGAAGGCAGTGGTGAGAGGTCGAAAACGTGCCCTGGTAGTTGCAGACATGCCTTTCATGTCTTACCAGATAAGTATTGAGCAGGCAAAGAAGGAGGCAGGCAGATTTCTTAAGGAAGGGGGAGCAGAAGCGGTAAAGCTTGAAGGAGGAGAAAATATGGAAGGGGTGATAAAGGCTATCTGTGGTATCGACATTCCTGTAATGGGACATATCGGTTTAACCCCCCAATCCATTCATCGTTTGGGTGGATATAAAGTACAGGGGAAAGAGGAAAGGCAAAGAGAGAAACTGCTGGCAGATGCCCTTGCAGTGGAGAGGTCCGGTGCTTTCTCCATTGTACTGGAGGCGGTTCCCTTAAGCCTTGCCAGGGAGATTACCCAAAATCTGAAGATCCCAACCATAGGGATCGGAGCCGGTATTCATTGTGACGGTCAGGTGCTGGTCATCCATGATCTTCTGGGTCTTGCAGGCAAGTTCAGACCAAAATTTGTAAAGCGCTATGCAGATCTGGAAAGTGAGGTTACAAGGGCAGTCAAAACATTTCTCGCAGAGGTTAAAAAGAAAAAATTTCCCACCGATAAGCAAAGTTTTCATTAAGAAGGGAAGTGTTGATGCAAACGATTACCAGCATCAAAGAAATGCAAACCTTATCAAACAGGGTTAGGGAAGAAGGAAAAACGATAGCCCTCGTTCCCACAATGGGATTGTTTCACCAGGGTCATTTAAGTTTAATGGAAGAGGGAAGAAGGCGAGGTGATCTTCTGGTTATTAGCATCTTTGTCAACCCCACTCAGTTTGGAGCAGGGGAGGACTATGAGGACTACCCGCGAGATATGGAAAGAGATAAGCAGTTGGCTGAAGAAACCGGGGTAGATGTGATCTTTGCTCCTTCTGTAGCCGAGATGTATCCTTCAGGCAATCAAACCTGCGTCAGTGTAGAGGAAGTTACCAAAAATCTTTGTGGTATCTCGCGACCAATGCACTTTAGGGGTGTAACCACCGTTGTATGCAAACTTTTAAATATCGTGAAACCCCATGTTGCCATCTTCGGAGAAAAAGACTTCCAACAACTTGTTGCCATTCGTCAGATGGTATCCGATCTTAACCTTGATATGGAAATTGTGGGGATGCCTGTCTATAGAGAGGAAGATGGCTTAGCCATGAGTTCTCGTAATAGGTACTTAACCACGGATGGGCGAAAGGCCGCTCTTTGCCTTTCCCATTCGCTAAAGCGGGCAAAAGGGCTTTTTGAGCAGGGGGAAAGAAAGACAGAAGAAATAATCAAAGAAATCAAAAAAATTATAGAAGCTGAGAAGTTAGCCCGGATTGATTATGTTAAGATTTGTGATGTTAAGACACTTAAAGATGTAGAGCAAATCAACCAGGAGGCAGTGCTTGCCCTGGCAGTAAAAATTGGGAAGGCGCGGTTGATTGATAATATAGTTTTGAATCAAATTAATTAGGACGCAGATTT
>CAZOKO010000002.1:42159-62339 GCA_964580455.1 uncultured Thermodesulfobacteriota bacterium
ACTATAAAGGGTGGGGGAATGAAAACACAATTGAAGAAGTCTTTCTTTACCGGTCTCCTGGTTGTTATCCCTATCAGTGTAACAATCTATATCCTGGTTTTTTTAATAGGGGTTTTGAACAATTTGTTACCATTCAGTTTTTTACCCTATGGAACAGGATTAGTATTAACTATTATTCTGATTACCCTGATAGGATTTATGACTACTAATATCTTGGGGAAAAGGCTCATTGATGTGGGAGAAAGGTTTATCTCCAGCATCCCCCTGGTAAAAAATGTTTATACGTCGGTAAAACAGATTTCTGATGCGATGCTTACTGCGAAGGGGAAAAGCTTCAGGAGAGTGGTTCTTATAGAGTATCCCCGCAAAGGGATTTATACCCTGGCCTTTGTTACAGGTATCTCCAAGGGAGAAGTGCAGGACAAAACACAGGGGAATGTTATCAACCTCTTTGTTCCCACTACACCCAATCCAACCTCTGGGTTCTATCTTATGGTTCCAGAAGTTGATGTGATCAATCTTGATATGTCAGTGGAAGATGCCTTTAAGCTACTGATTTCTGGAGGCATGGTTTCATCTGATAATATTCCATCTTAGCTGAGATATTCCTTTCGGATCATCTTCATATCTTCCCATACATCTCTTTTTCGCTGGGGATTTCTTAGCAGATAGGCGGGGTGAAAGGTTGCTATTAGGCTGGTATTTCGGTAGGAGATAAATCTACCCCTTAAGCTCGATATCCTCTCATCCGTTTCAAGCAGCGTCTGGGCAGCAAAGGTGCCCAGGGCACAGATGATCTTTGGCTGGATTGCATCCAGTTGTTTAATCAGAAAAGGTTCACAGGCCTTGATTTCATCCGGTTCCGGGTTTCTGTTCTGGGGTGGACGACACTTGATGATATTAGCAATGTAGACTTCTTCTCGTGTGAGGTCAATAGAGTTGATAATCTTAGTAAGCAACTGTCCGGCGCGACCCACAAAGGGTTTTCCCTGAATATCCTCATCACCTCCAGGCCCCTCACCTACAAATACCAGTTGAGCTTCAGGGTTCCCGCTGCCAAAAACGATGTTTCTGCGATAGCGATGGAGCTTACACCTTTTGCAATCACCAAGTTCCTTTTTGATCTCCTCAAGGAATTGGACTTTTCCTGGAGCAGGTTGATCTGATTTTACTGGCAGTCCCTCAACACCCTGCTCTTTTTGGTATAGCAGGAAATCCTGCAGTGAGTATAGAATACGTTGAAATTCCTGCCTGGGGTCTTCCATCTGCTAAGTCCTTTTCTTTGGTTCTTCGGCAGATGTCTTCTTTGGTTCTTTGGTGGATTTTTTTTCTGTCTTAATCTGTTTGATTTTATCTAAAATCTTATCTGCTAACTCCTCCTTCTCCATAAGGGGAAGTGCATCAATCTTTCCTTCATAATCTATGAGGGTTGCCTCATTACTGTCAGAACCAAAGCCGCCTCTCTTTTGCAGAGCGTTGTTTACTACAATAAGGTCAAGGTTTTTTTTATCCAGTTTTAACTTGGCCTGGGAGATAAGATTCTTGGTTTCTGCGGCAAATCCCACCAGGATTCTGTTTCCCTTGTTTTTTCCCAGCTGGTAGAGGATATCAGGATTCCTCGAAAGCTCCAGGGTTAAGGTTTTGTATGTTTTTTTCATCTTATCTTTAAAACTCTTTTTTGGGCGGTAATCTGCAACAGCAGCAGTCTTGATCACAATGCTGCAAGACTTGTAATGCTTTGATACAGCCTTGCTCATCTCAAGAGAGTTTTCGACTGAGATAGTATGGATGCCAGGAATTGGTTTAAGGCTGGTAGGACCACTGACAAGCATTACCTCTGCTCCTCTTCGATGAGAGGCTTTTGCCAGGGCATATCCCATCTTACCTGAGGAACGGTTGGTTAAAAATCTTATGGGATCCATATGCTCACGTGTAGGTCCTGCAGTAATTAGAATACGTTCTCCTTTAAGGTCTTTTTCTGTGAGGATGTTTATTGTTTCACCGAGTATATCTTCTATTTCGGCCAGCCTGCCTTTGCCCTCAGAACCACAGGCGAGTTCCCCTGTTGCGGGGCATACAATCTTAAAGCCAAGCTCTTTCAACTTCCCCATGTTTTGCTGGACAACTTGATTTTCCCACATATTGGTATTCATGGCAGGGGCAACGAGTACAGGAGCTTTTGTAGCCAGCACTACTGTGGAGAGGAGGTCATCAGCAAAGCCGGATGCGATTTTTGCAATTATGTTTGCCGTAGCAGGTGCAATGATGAGGATTTCTGCTTTGTCAGCTAAAGCAATGTGGGAAATCTCCGGCTTAAAGGAACCGAAGAGGTCTGTGTGGACCTGATGACCGGATATGGTCTGGAAAGTGAGGGGAGTGACGAACTGCTGTGCATTTCTGGTCATTATTACGTCTACCTTAGCATCACGTTTGCAAAGCTGGCGTACTAATTCGACTACTTTATAAACAGCAATTCCTCCAGTAATACCTAAAACAATCTGTTTTTCTTTAATCATTTTTTCTCACTTCTTTCGGATTATCAAGTTTAAGTTGCTTTTTTCCCGGACCCTCTGCTTTTAACCCGACCTCTATCTCAATCGTGTTATATAAAACGTTTTTGATTAAAATTGTGAATTCTTCAAATTGTCTGTTCCTAATCAGTTCAGCAAGTGATGCGGTATCCAGATTTGACTCCACTTCAATCAGGGCACCTTCATCTGAGAGGGTCTTTTGCAAAAGATTTTGTATCTCAGGAATCCCTTTTTTGAGCTCGCTTTTTAATCGGGAAAAGTCGAGATAATTGGATAGGCCGGAGATATTAAGCGTGGTTATGGCTATTCCTTTACTTTCTTTTACCCATTGCAAAGCAATCTTTTTTCCTATTTTACGGCCAAGGTTGAACGATGCCTTCTCCAGTGCAACCATCTGGGCAGTTTCTTCATCATCCTCAGTTGCGGGAATGTAGGTATCAATGGTTGTGACTACGGAGCCGTCCGCAATTTTTACAGCTCTGGCTTTGATACTAGCCTGGACAGATTTTTTAAGAGAGTTTTCGACTTCATCCATTAAATCTACCTGAGCGTTTCCAACGATTGCAACGTCTGCTTTAAATTGTTTGCACAAGTCTTGAATGCCCTCTGCTTTTACATCAATACAACCATAAACCTTAGTAGGGTTGGTTTCTTGAAGCATATGGGTATGATCGATTACTTCAAAGCCCTTTTTTTGAAGTTCCATCTTTAAAACCTGATCAATGACGGTGGGTTCCTTCTCAGGATCGATAAATGACCACCAGCACCTGTAAAAATTTTGATTCAACCTTTGCAGGGAAATCATAAGGAGAATGCGGGGAAGCTTAACTTTAGGAGTGAGGAACTGTAAGTTAATGAGATTATCCTCCAGCGTTTTAAAAGCTATGGTTGATTGAATAGTTATGTGATAGCGGTCGTCAAGGGTGCTATCGTAGAGGACCCTGTAGCTTTCGATATAATCAGCAGCCTGATTGAATATCGATTCGTTTAAGAAAAAAAACTGTTCATCAATGAGATCAAAAGGTATCAACATTCCCACTGCCTGAATAAGAGCCTTTTTCTGTGCATCGATAATTGCCTCATTTTGGGCAAGGGCAATATTATCGACCGAAATATTCCCTATCCCGGTAGTTATAATAGCATCAGACAGCCACGTCTCCTGCGAGAAAGCCTCACTTAGCAAGAGGGAAGAACCAATGAGAACTAAAAAGATTGATGACAGATATATTTTTTTCACTATTTACCCCCTTAGAGATTTATCCAAATAAATACTATTATTGAAGATAAAGCTTCAGCGAATCGACTAGGGCTTTGTTTACCTCTGCTTCAATGATAACTCCTGTGTCTATGTACTTTTTGGTAATTATATTACCATTTCTTAAAATCTGACTGATTGTTTTTCCAGCATCAAAAGGGAGCTTTAGCTTCACTCTCTGCATGGAGGCTGCAATAAAGCCTTCTATCATACTAAGAAGTGTGTCCACTCCTTCTCCAGTTGAAGCGGAAATAGCAACCCCGTTTTCTAATTTTTTTACCCATGCCCTGATCATCCCTTCATGGATTACACTGTCAATTTTGTTCAATACATGGATGATTTTCTTAGGAGGCATCCCTATTTCTTCGAGCACCCTGTTGACTGCAGTGATGTGTGCTTCAAAATGAGGGCTACTTATGTCAATTACATGAAGGAGTATATCTGATTCTTTCACCTCTTCAAAAGTAGCCTTAAATGCAGCAATTAACTGGTGGGGAAGTTTGTTGATAAAACCCACCGTATCAGAAATAAAGACTTCTTGCTTATTGCGCAGGCTAATCTTCCCAATCTTGGGATCCAGAGTGCTGAACAGCTGATTTTCAACCAGGACACCTGTGTGAGATAAGAAGTTTAAAAGTGTAGACTTCCCGGCATTTGTATAGCCTATGAGAGCTATACTTAATCGTGAAAAAGACCTCCTCCCCTGGCGGTGTAGTTCCCTTACTTTCCGCACCTTCTCTAGTTCTCTTTTTAATCTGGTAATCCGCTCCTTTATTCTTCTCCGATCTACCTCTAACTGGGTTTCTCCTGGTCCCCTGGTTCCAATTCCTCCACCAAGCCTTGACAAGACTAATCCTTTTCCTTTAAGGCGGGGAAGTGTGTAAGTGAGCTGGGCAAGCTCTACCTGAAGCTTCCCCTCTTTTGATTTAGCCCTTTGGGCAAAGACATCCAGGATGAGACCGGTTCGATCAATCGTTTTGACATTAAAGCTTTCTTCCAGGTTCCTTTGTTGGGTAGGAGTGAGCTCATCGTCGAAGATCACCAGATCGATGTCATGGGAACTGACAAAATCTTCTACCTCTTCCATTTTACCCTTGCCAATCAACAAAGAGGCATCTATCTTTTTCAGTTCCTGAACGATGGTTGCTTCAACGCAGGCACCGGCAGTCGAAGCCAGGTGGGACAACTCTTTCAGGGAATCTTCAACCTCCCAATCCATTCTGTTTCCGTTACTTGTCCCTATTAAAAGTGCTTTTTCTTTCTGTTTAAAATTGTCCATAATAAAACATACTTCACCACAGATTCGGTAAATAAATATAATAATAGACTAATTGCTTAAATTTTCAAGAACTTTTTGATTGTTTCACTAATCTCTAAGGATTGCTCTGGAAGAGTATACCATCTTATTTCTGAATCTTTTTTAAACCATGTCAGTTGTCGTTTGGCGTACCTTTTGGTGTTTCGTTTAATCAGTATAACTGCTTCATCCAGGCTCAATTCTCCCTGAAGGTAGCTTAGAATCTGTTTATACCCCAGGCTCTGGAAGGGTTTAATTGCTGGGGCATATCCTTTTTCCAGTAATTGCCTGACTTCGTCTATCAAACCATGTTCAATCATTTTATCAACTCTTGCTTCAATCCGATGGTAAATATCCTTTCGTTCTCTCAACAATCCTATTTTTAGAAGGTTAAAATCTGTATGCTTAAATTGGTGCTTTTGTTGCTGTTCTGAAATAGGTTTTCCTGTAAGATAAAATACTTCAAGGGCACGTATAATTCTGAAAGTATCGTTAGGATGTATTTTGGAGGCAGCTTCGGCGTCTATCTTCTTAAGTTCTTTATAGAGATACCATTTCCCTTGAGTTCTATCTTTTTCTTTTAATTCTTTTCTGAGTTTCAGGTCAGCGCTTGGAGCAGGGAAGAGCCCTCTGGTTAATGCCCTGATGTAGAAGCCGGTTCCCCCCACAATAAGAACATATTTTGATTTTTGAGCAAGTGCAAAGATGATGTTTCTTGCCTCATTTTTGAATTGAGCGGCACTAAACTCCTCGTCAGGGTCTTTGATGTCAATGAGATGATGGGTGACGAGATTTCTTTCCTTAAGTGACGGTTTTGCCGAGCCAACATCCATTCCACGATAGACCTGCATAGAATCAGCATTAACAATCTCCATGCTAAACTCCTGGGCAAGCTCAATGGCAACCTCTGATTTTCCCACAGCCGTTGGTCCCTGGATAATAACGAGGGGTATGTCTTTATGATTTATTGTCATGGTCTGGTAAGGAGACTTAAAGCCCTGTCCAAATTTTCTATGGTGGCTTACATGTCATTGCGAGCCCGAAGGGCGTGGCAATCTTATTCCCCTTCAAATTCTACCAGGTTGAAGACCTTATATTTTTTCAATTTCTCTTTACCTTTAAGGTCTGGGAGGTCTACAATAAAGGCGCATTCCACTACTTTACCACCGGCTTTCTCAATCATTTCACATGCTGCCTTCATAGTGCCACCTGTAGCCAGGAGATCATCGACCATCAGAACCTTAGCCCCTTTCTCAATGGCATCCTTGTGCATCTCAATGGCATCTTTTCCATATTCCAGTTCATATTCCACACGGTAGGTTTCGGAAGGGAGTTTCCCGGGTTTTCGGATGGGGACGAAACCTTTATCCAGCAGGTAGGCAATAGCTCCGGCGATGATAAAACCCCTTGATTCAATGCCGACTACCAGGTCAACAGGCATCTCCTGATAACGTTTTACAAATGCGTCAATCGTCTCCTTGAAACCACCAGCATCTTTAAGTAAGGTTGTGATGTCACGGAACATGATCCCTTTTTTGGGAAAGTGCGGTATAGTACGAATCTTTTCTTTGACCTTTTCCATAATTCCCTTTCCTTTCTTTAAAAGATTATCACAGCAATAAGAAAGCACTACGTTTAATAGTTAAATTCATTTTCCCTTCGTGCCTCTTCGCCTGCCCTGTTAGAAATACCTCTATTTTTTCACCCTTTTTAATTTCCTGTAAGCACACTTTCTATATCCAACGCCAACAAAATACTTCATTTCTAACGGGGTGAGCTTCGTGGTTCAACTATTTCTAAACCAATAGATACTCTGCAATGAAAATGATGCTCAGGAGATAAACTATCCAGTAAACCTCTCTCCCTTTACCGCAAAACAGTTTGATTATGGGGCAGCTTACAAACCCGATGGCAAGACCTGTTCTTCCTCCTTCTGAAACACCGGCAATGATCTCGGTTCGAACAGTTGAACCTGCCTCTTTGATTTTAAACATTCTATCCAGCATATCACATATTCTACGTGTTGGAATTTTTACGCTTTTTTAGTATCTGCTCAAAATTGAGCGGAATTTTCCTATTCCCCCCCTTTTTAACAAAGGGGGACTTTAAAGGATGGAAACTATTTAATTATTCCATTAATAATCGTTAGAAATCCACAAGATTTTTAGCAATTGTATTTCTTATGTGGATTTTACAAAGAATGGATTCTTTATACCGAGAATGTCGATTTGCAGTCAAGAAAAAATTCTCAGTATCCCACTATTCCAAAAACTTCCTTGACATATAAAACGTTTATATATATTTAAGGATAGAAAGGTGGACTTATACAATGGAAAAAGAGACCAGTTTCAGAGAGGTCATGCTGTGGGTGCGTTTAGCCATGACCTTTAATGTGCTTTACCATGAGATAAAAAATGAGTTGACTAAGGAACATTTTACTGTTCCCCAGCTCGAGATCATATCCTGTCTGGATCGTACCAAAGGAATTCCCTTAAGTGAACTGGCAGAGAGATTGCTGGTTACAGGCGGTAATATTACAGGGATTATTGATCGATTGGAAAGGGATGGGTATGTACATCGGGTGCGAGATAAGGATGACCGGAGGGTGGTAAGAGCACTTTTGACAGAAGAAGGATTTGAGCTCTATAAATCTTTTCTTCCCAAATACAAAGAGATTATGAATAAAATTAACCGTGGATTAACTTTTCAAGAGAGAAAAAAGCTTCAGCAATTATTAAAAAAATTGGCACAAGGAGTACAACAGAAATAATTACGCACATTCCTTAAATTAATCAGGATTCAATCTGACATTTGTATAATTACAAGGCTGGACTGATTTTGAGTGGATACTTGATTTTGTAACCTTGAAAAAAATTCGGTTCCTAACTACCTGCCATCATGTAGTTCATACTCGCTTATTCCAATCTTGCCTGAATTTTCGACAATTGGATCCATATAACATCTTTCTGTATGAGTAAGAGCGATGTTAAAACTTAACCACAGAACACAGGGAGATTTTTAAGTATCAGTGAATCAACTTCTCTTATATTTCCTCCTATCTGTGGATTCATATTTCTCTCTTTTTTCAAATAACTTTTTAATTTTTAGGTTTCTAGTAGGAAAAAGAATGGATCGAGTACTCTATTCCTCCACAAAAGAGAAGGAGATATGGTATATACCATCCTCAAATTTGCTCGTGATTTTATAAGAGCTGTTATGGACAACTTGTAACATATTTTTGTTTTCAAGCAATACTTCAGCAGTAAAACCTGTAAAACCATTTTCCCTAGCAATTTTTACAAGGTACTCCAATAAAAACTTACCTATTCCTTTACTCTGCCACTGATCTTGGACTAGAAAAGCAGTTTCTGCGGTACTGGTTCCCGGGTTCTTAATATATCGACCTACGGCAATGATTTTTTCCCCACTTGTGTCCTGAATAGTACCAACAATGGCTAGCTCATTTTTATAATCAATACTCACAAAGGGCTGAGTTCTGTAATGGCTCATGTCTTTTAAGGGCATAAAAAATCTGAGATAGATGCTTCTAGAGGAAAGAGAATAAAACATATCTCTTAATGGTTTTTCGTCTGCTGGTTTAATCGGACGGTAAAAGACTTCGGCCCCATCTTTTAAGGTAGTTGTTGTCTCATACTTTTTAGGATATTCAATCTGGTCCCATGGGAGCTCGATTTGATCACTGTATACATAGTGAAGTTTTTTTGCTGCTTTTAAAAGCTCATTTCTAAATTTAGGATGTGCAATCCCTATCAGACTCATAGCCCGTTCTCTAACGTTTTTGGCGTGAAGATCGGCTATGCCGTATTCTGTGACTACGTAATGCACGTCTCCCCTGGTGGTGACAACGCCTGCACCTTCACTTAAATGTGAGACGATTCGGGAAATCTCTCCTTTTCTGGCCGTTGAAGGCATGGCAATAATGGGTTTACCCCCTTTAGATCGGGAAGCACCTCTGATAAAGTCTACTTGTCCTCCAATGCCACTGTAAAAGCGATATCCTATTGAATCAGCACACACCTGGCCAGTCAGATCAACCTCCAATGCGACATTGATCTTCTGTTTACTACGATTAGATGAATCAAGACCAGCCTGGCCAGTCAGATCAACCTCCAATGCGACATTGATGGCAACCATATTATCATGCTGACTGATGATGAGAGGATCATTCACATATTCAGAAGGGTGTAGTTCGATAAGTGGATTCCTATTGATAAAATCAAAGAGACGTTTCGTGCCGAGCACGAAGCTTGCGATAATTTTCCCACGGTTGATTGTCTTTTGCATGCCCGTAACTGCTCCTGATCTGACAAGATCGATGATGCCATCGGTGAACATCTCGGTGTGAATACCCAGGTCTTTTTTATCTTTCAAACACTCTGCGACAGCATGGGGAATACGCCCAATGCCAAGTTGTACCGTTGATCCATTATCCACCAGCTGAGCTACATACCTTCCGATTTCTTTGATCTCATCGGTAATCTCCTCAGAAGGATATTCCATTAATGGTTCATCGCGGAGAATGAGAATGTCAATATCATTTACATTGATGAAGCTATCTCCAATGACTAGGGGAACATGGGAATTAACCTGGGCAATCACCATCCTCGCACTTTCAGCAGCCGATTTGGTAATGTCCACAGATGGTCCATAGCAGCACATGCCATTCTCATCAGGTGGAGATACCTGGATAAGAGCAGTATCCACAGGAATACGACCAGTTTCAATCTGCTTGGGAATTTCAGAAAGGAAGATGGGGATGTAATCGCCCTGTCCTTCCCATATGGTGTCTCTTACACCACTATTTATAAAAAAGCTTTCAAACCGAAATTTATTTGCCAGGGCATCTACAAGATGAGGGGTAGCACCCAGTGTTAGGAAGTGGTAAATACCAGCATCAATAATATGAGTTGAAATGTCGGCAAGTGCACGAACCAAACTTTGAGGTTCACCACAGCCAGTACCAATAAATATATGAGCTCCAGGCTTTATGCTTTTAACTGCTCTCTCAGCAGTCATTATTTTACTCTTATATTTATCTTGCCAGCTTTCATTTACCATGGGACCATCTTTTCTTATTTTTTAGCGGAGAACTCCGTTTGGAATAAGCTTTAGAGAAAGCAAAACATTTCTAAGGATTCTCTGAACTATAGCATTAAATTATTTATGATGACAATAAATACTTTACATGTTTAACCCAATCATATAATTAAAAGAGAGAGAAAAACCCTAGCACAATTCCTTATTAGTATGCTTGTAAACTACGGTAGTTATAAGGGGTAGATCTCTTCATTAACAGACCGTTGATCAACTGTTACGGTTGGTACAGGAGGGAATGGAGGTAAAGGATATGTATCAAAACATTTGAAATGAAACACGGCATTACCATTCCTCTCCCACTCTATCCATTTATTAAGGCTTCTTCCATCACATTTTTTTAAAATATAATTTGACATAGAGATAATTTTCATGTATATTATCTAAAAGTTAGCCAAGATTGTATGATTTAATCTAAAACCCCGTAATTTCTGAATAAGAAGCCCATGGGATTTATTATTAGATTCTGTGGGCTTTTTATCGTCCGCTAGATTAACACAAACACATGAATAAGGAGCAGCTGTGCGAAAGTTTAGTCAACTATAGAGAAAATAAGGAATTTACTTGTGAAAGATAATGTCCGCAATTATGTCACTATAACTATACTACAAGGAAGGAAAGCTTATAAATGAATTTCGAAAAATTTAATTTACATTCAAACATCTCTACTGGTGTGCAGGCAAGTGGTTACACTGTACCAACCCCCATCCAGCTGCAATCAATACCACCAATTCTGGAAGGGAAGGATGTCCTGGGCCTTGCCCAGACGGGAACTGGTAAAACCGCGGCATTTGTACTGCCGATTTTGCAGCGCCTCTTGCAGGGATCCCGCGGTATTGTCCGTGCCCTGATAATAGCACCTACACGTGAGCTGACCGAACAAACTCATCAATCTATCGGTCTTTTAGGAAGGAAAACAAGGCTTCGCAGTGCAAGTATCTATGGTGGTGTAAGCATACAGCCCCAGATCAGCAAATTGTCTAGAGGGGTTGATATTGTCTCGGCCTGTCCCGGTCGTCTGCTGGATCATATCAATCGGAGGACGATCAGTTTATCACATATCGAGGTGCTGGTTTTAGATGAAGCTGACCTGATGTTTGATATGGGCTTTTTACCGGATATCAAAAAGATATTGAGGAAGCTTCCCACAAGCCGCCAGACGCTCTTGTTTTCTGCCACTATGCCTGACGATGTCAAGTCTCTTGCAAATAAAATCATGGAGGACCCTGTTAGAGTTCAAATCGGCCATACAAATCCGGCGGATACAGTCTCCCACACATTTTATCCTGTAGAAACACATCTCAAAACCTCATTGCTGAAGAATATTCTCAATGGTACCGAAACTGGACCGGTTCTTGTTTTTACACGCACGAAGCTGCGTGCAAAGAGTGTTGGATATAAACTTGAGAGGTCAGGGTATAATGTGACCTCCCTGCATGGCAACATGTCACAAAATAAACGACAGAAAGCGCTTGATGGTTTCCGTAGCGGCCGGTATAAAATTCTGGTTGCGACTGATGTTGCTGCACGTGGAATCGATGTATGTGGAGTTTCTCATGTGATAAATTACGACATTCCTGAATCTGCACTTGCATACACGCATCGTATAGGTCGCACAGGCCGTGCCTGCAAAACCGGTGATGCATTTACCTTTGTAACCAGTAAGGACAAGAGTCCTGCATTTTCCATAACGCGTGTCCTGGGAAGCAAGCTAAAGTACTGTGTAATGGAAGGATTTAATGTCACCTTGCCTGTGCGTGAACGGAAATCAGGTCACAAACACCATGAAGTACAGCGAGAAAATACAAGCAGATCTGCTAAGTCCAAAACACATGTGCGTACAAAGCCAAAGAATCGTCCCCTGCTAGTCTCCCGCCGTAATACTTTTGTCAATTAATAAAAGTGCCTGTTTCTTATGAGGCTTAGAACAAACTGACTCCTTAGTTATTGTCTTTAGGGAACAAAATCATCACAAGAAAAAGGATATAGTGAGAAAAAGAAACTTTCGCAATATTGCCATAATTTCCCATGTCGATCATGGAAAAACCACTCTCGTTGACGCAATGCTGAAACAGAGCGGCACGTTCAGGGAAAACCAGGTGATTGCTGAGCGTATTATGGATTCGATGGATCTTGAACGGGAACGAGGCATTACCATTATGGCAAAAAACACTTCTGTTTGGTACAATGCCGTAAAAATCAATATTGTGGATACTCCCGGGCATGCTGATTTCGGAGGAGAAGTGGAGCGCAGTTTGAATCTCGTGGATGGTGCCTTATTGCTTGTGGATGCCAGTGAAGGTCCATTGCCTCAAACGCGTTTCGTTGTGAAAAAGGCTTTAGAGAAAAACTTACCCATTATTCTCGTGATCAACAAAATCGACCGCAGTGATGCACGTATCGAAGCGGTGTTGAATGAAGTTTATGATCTGTTTATCAATCTGGAATCCCGGGAAGAACAAATTGAGTTCCCGATCTTGTATACGAATGCGAAGGCAGGCATAGCCCACGTAGAAACAGGCGATGGTTCTACCGATTTGAGTCCCATGTTTGAAACGATTCTTGCACAAATCCCAGGCCCTGTGGCGAGTGATGACCACCTGCCTCAATTTCTGGTGACTAACCTCGACTATGATCCGTATGTAGGACAAGTTGCAATTGGCAGACTAGAAAATGGTGTGATCGAGATGAACAACACCTATAGCTTGTGTGGGGAAGACACTATTACTCCAGGTGTCAAATTCTCGGCATGCTACACCTTTGAAGGATTAGATAAGAAGCAGGTACAGAGGCTTGAGGCCGGTGATATTGTCGCGGTTTCTGGGATTAATAATGTCAAAATAGGCGATACGATTTCTTCTGAGGATACTCCACTTCCACTGCCGCGTATCAAAGTCGATGAACCGACGGTATCAATGATTTTTTCAGTGAACAGCAGCCCTTTTGCTGGTAAGGAGGGGAAATACCTCACCTCCCGCCACCTCAAAGAACGCCTTCAAAAAGAAACCCTCAGTAACGTATCCCTGCAGGTCAAGCAAACTGAGCGAGCCAATGCTTTCGAAGTGTGCGGTCGTGGTGAGTTGCAAATGGCGGTACTAATAGAAACCATGCGACGTGAGGGCTATGAATTCATGGTTTCGAAACCGCACGTCATCACCAGAGCAGATAACGGCAAAGTGACAGAGCCAATGGAGAGGGTATTCCTCGACATCCCAGAGAGAGAAGTGGGTATCGTCACCGAAAAGCTATCGACGAGAAAAGGGAGGATGATCGACATGCAAAACTATGGTCGCGGACGTGTTACCATGGAATTCACTATGCCCTCTCGGGGCCTTATCGGTTTTCGCAGTCAGTTCCTGACAGATACAAAGGGTGCGGGGGTCATGAATACCCTTTTCGACGGTCATGCGGAATGGTTCGGTCTGATCCCGCAGCGGCTCAGTGGTACCTTAGTGGCCGATCGTCCCGGTAAAGTAACCACCTATGCAAGCCTGGCGATGGTTGACCGTGGCGAGCTATTCGTGGAGGTCGGTACAGACGTGTATGCCGGTATGATTATTGGTGAGCGCAACCGTACCGAAGACCTCGTGGTCAATATCACCCGTGAGAAAAAGCTCACCAACATGCGCAGTTCAACAGCAGAGGCAACTGTGACACTGCGCCCACCACATATCCTGTCACTCGACCAATCGATAGGCTTCATCGCAGAAGATGAATTGGTCGAAGTTACGCCAAGCAGCATTCGCCTCCGCAAGATGGAACTGGATGCAGGCCAAAGAGCTGCGGTGAGGAAAAAGGGGAAGCAGGAATAATGCTCGCTTCATGTGGCTAACTCCCATTCTATACAAATCGCATGAACTCCTTGATCCACTCCGAACCGAGTCTGTTCAGTCACAAACAAGGATCGGGAACTTAATTGAAGGTTGTTCTCAAGAAATAGCTAAAACTAAAAACCTCACAGCATTACCGCCAGGGGAGTTGACTCAAGGAAAGGTGAAAACATAAATACTTCACTAACAGTTTAAGGAGTGCAAGACAGATGCAAAAGCAAGGTACTATCGACCAAGTAAATCAGCTCATTGAACTGGGGAAAGAGAAGGGATTCTTAACCTACGAAGAGGTTAACGACATCTTACCCTCAAACATCTTTTCACCAAAACAGATCGATGAGATGATGGTCATGTTTGGAGAAATGAATATAGAAATTGGGGAGGTAGTGCAAAAGGTAAGTGTCCCCAAACATAAGCTTCAGGAAATACCGGAGAAAGGAAACGGTAAAATCAAAGAGGAGCCAGGAAAAGCCTCTTTCGATAACGTTAATGATCCAGCGAGGATATATCTGCGTGAGATGGGTGCAGTATCGTTGCTCAGCCGTGAGGAAGAGGTAGAGATTGCAAAACGCATAGAGGAAGGTGAAAAAGGAATTGCTACAGTTGTCTTGCATTCACCCCTCACTATCAGGGAAATCATCAGCATAGGTGAGAGTCTCAGATTAAACAATCTGTCAGTCAGAGAAGTTATAAGAGGCCTGGATGATGAAGAAACAGTTATTGACGAAGAACAGCATAAAAGAAAAGTTCTTTCTTTAATAGAAAGGATTACCAGACGTGAACGAAAAAACCTGGAATTACGAAAGCAGCTGACCCAAGCAGCCCTCAGTAAAGTTAGAAAAATAGAGTTACAGAAGAAGGTTGATCGGGGTGCTGAAAAGGTTCTTGATCTAATAGAACAGATTAATTTTAACAAAGCTCAAATTGAAAGGGTAGCACAAAAACTGAAGCATTTCCTTGAGAGACTGGAGGAGGCTGAGGGAGCGATTAACCAATGCGTAGAAAAAACAAAAATACCCCTCGAAGAATTAAAAAAGCTTTTTCGCCAGGCAAAAAAGAGCCACCATGAAGAAAATATGATAGCTAAGAGGATAGGTATCTCTAAAAAAGTGTTATTAGAGTATGAGGGGGTCATAAAAAGTGCTCGTAGGAAAATCAAACGTATCGAAGCGGAATCGACCTTTGATGTCCAATCGTTAAAAAAAGCTGTAAAATCCATTGAAGAGGCAGAACTTAAAACAAAAATTGCCCGGGATGAATTAATAAAGGGTAATTTGCGGCTCGTTGTAAGTTTTGCCAAGAAGTATAACAACCGAGGGTTGCAATTCCTGGACCTGATTCAAGAAGGTAATATCGGTCTCATCAGGGCTGTTGAGAAATTTGAGTATCAGAGGGGCTACAAGTTCAGCACCTATGCGACCTGGTGGATCAAACAGGCGATTACGAGAGCTATTGCCGATCAGGCAAGGACTATCAGAGTCCCCGTTCACATGATTGAAAGTATCAACAAGCTGATTAGAACCTCACGTCGCATGGTTCAAGAACTCGGCAGGGAACCAACAACGGAAGAGATCGCCAAAAAGATCGAATTGCCTTTGGATAAGGCAAGGAAGGTCTTAAAGATTGCCAAGCACACAATATCATTAGAAACCCCTATAGGAGAGGAAGAAGAAAACCACTTAGGTGATTTTATTGAGGATAAAAATGTTGCTCCTCCAGCAGATGCTGCGGTCAATAACAGTTTATGCGAACAAACCAACCAGGTATTATCTACCTTACATCAACGGGAAGAGAAGGTTTTAAGAATGAGATTTGGCATAGGAGAAAAAGCAGATCACACCCTTGAGGAAGTAGGACAGGATTTTGATGTAACAAGAGAACGGATCAGGCAAATCGAAGAAAAGGCATTACGAAAGCTGAAACATCACAGCAGAAGTAAAAAACTAAGAAATTTTTTTGATAGTTAAGATAGTAAAAAAAACTTAATAATTAGTCCACTATCCCTAAGAAAAATAGTCAATCTGCCCTATAGGAAAGAGATGTGAAAGCAATGTAAAATACAGATTTGAGGTTGAAATATTAACAGCTCCGTTTTCAAAACAACTTGACATATGGAAATGATTATTATATTTATTAATATAAAAGAGATATTACATCACTCCTCGACGATTTACACATCACAATAAAACATACATTATCATCGGCTGAACAAAGGGGATTTATTCTAACCACATAAGAGCTTCATTTTGACATCACGTTTGCCCTCCTTTTTTAATTTCGTGCTATCGAAATGACTACAAGTTCATACTATTAATCGTTTTCTTCAGAGCTTCGAATAAGGCCCTGTTGATAATGGGTAGAGCTTTATTACCAGTATGGTGGCTACCTTCTACTAAAATTATTGGGTTAAACAATCGCAGAAAGAAGAAAACATGTTTATAGTAACAATAGAAGCAGAGGGAAAACTTGAAGAGTCTTTACAAGAACAGACAGCTGATTCGGAGGTCGCTATGATTGTTGCTAATCCTACAAATCCAATCGAGCTCAGTTTGACTTTGGATAAAGAGAAGGAGGGGGATCAGGTGGTAAGGAGTGAAGGGGGTAGAAAAATATTACTTATACAGTCCAACTTAGCCACAGAATTTGAGAGAATGGTTTTGGACCATCAATAAACACCTCAATGTTCTTATTTCACTTTATCAGCAAACGTTTAGCAGAAATACAATTATTAATATTTAACAAAAACAGGAGGACACAATGAATATTTACGTAGGCAATTTGGCGCTCAATGTTTCCGAAGGGGATTTACAACAGGCTTTTGAAGCCTTCGGAGAAGTTACATCTGCTAAGATCATAAAGGATAAGTACAGTGGTGAATCACGGGGATTCGGATTTGTGGAGATGCCGGCTGGAGCTGAAGCACAGTCTGCGATCCAGGATCTGAATGGGAAAGAGTTGAAGGGACTAATGCTTAAAGTTAATGAGGCTCGCCCACAGAGGAATAAAAACAGGGGAGGCGATCGAAGATATTAGTACCCGCAAGAGATAATCTGATTAATTGTTAAGTTTATTATCGTACTATGCGAGTGAATTCATACAACATTAGATGGAAGGGAAGTTTAAGATTTGCAAGATTAGCTTTAAGGTTTTCTGACAGATTACGTGGATTGCGATAACCATAAAACGAAAGGGGGGAACAGTGGCGCAGGTAAAACATGGTACTACCGTGAAGGTTCACTATACAGGTAAGTTGGAGGATGGCACAATTTTTGATACCTCTGCTAAAAGAGACCCTCTACAGTTTAAAATAGGAGAGGGGCAGGTAATTTCAGGTTTTGAACAAGCCGTAGTCGGAATGAATCCAAGTGAATCGATAACTGTCAAAGTACCAGCAGATAAAGCGTATGGCCCACACCGTGAGGAAATGGTATTGGTAGTAGATCAAAATCAAATTCCGAAGAATTTGAAACTAGAGTTAGGTCTGCAGTTACAAATACCCCAAAAAGATGGTCAAAAGGCTATAGTCGCCGTTACAAATATCTCTGAATCGAGCGTGACGTTAGACGCAAATCATCCTTTAGCTGGGAAAGATCTGACTTTTGATATCCAGCTTATAGAAATCCTTTAACTTTTCTGCTTATGGTGAAGTACTATTTAATTATCCACGACAAATGGGACATTAAGTATTACACGTCATTGGTTTTTTTATCACTGTTGATAAGGTAATAAAACGACTTTGCTTTTTCTTTTATCCCGGATTCACAATTCTTGGCTGTATCGTTTCCAAGAGTTGAGAATCCGGGTATTTTTTAGGGGCTTTTTGATAGGGAGTTGACACTCGATATGTGGTGGGTACAATGTACAAAATAGTTCACAACATAACGTGCCCGTACACTCCGGTATTGTCTGGCCTTCGTATTTATTGACACACAAGCGCTCCTCCCGTATACTTTTCCTGTCATAACAGCAAGTTCAATCAATGGACTTGATCGCAGGAAATAATATACTGTCGATATAACAACCTTTTAAAACCAGGGAAAATCCATTTGAAGCAGCCGGAGAATAAAACAGGTCCAGTTCAAAAAATACTTTCGTCATTTTTGTTGTGTTTTGGGGTTGTTATCTGTTTGTCCTTTTTTACGACCTGCGCTGATCATACAACAAAAAAGATAACGGTTTCCTCCTCCTCCAACCTGATCCAGGCTTTCGACCACTTGAGGGTTCCATTTCAAAAAAAAACAGGTATACAGGTTATCTATAATTTTGCCAGCAGCGGAAAACTGAGCCAGCAAATAGAACATAGTGCGCAGGTCGATGTATTTGCTTCAGCAGATACAGCCTATATATCAAGATTGGCAAAAGAAAAAATCATTGATCCTGATTCCGTTAAACCTTATGCGTCCGGTCGTTTAGTATTCTTCAGTCGTCAAGCTGACTTAGTACCATCAAAAGTTGAAGAACTAGATCTGGCTGAAATAGAACGTATTGCTATTGCGAATCCTGAACATGCCCCTTATGGTGTTATCGCTCGAACCGTATTGGAAAATAACAATCTTTGGGACAAGCTACAGCACAGGCTTATTTTAGCTGACAATGTTCGCCAGGCTTTGACTTATGTTGAAACTGGTGATGTTTCAGCAGCATTACTTCCCTTATCGTTGGTAATTAATTTGAAAAAAGGGGCCTATAGTGTGATTCCTGAAAGCCAGCATGAACCACTTATTCAGTCTATTGGTATTGTTAATCAAACTTCGCACAAAAAAGAAGCACAGACATTTGTCAATTTTGTTATAAGTGAACAGGGCCAATCGATTTTAAGAAAATACGGTTACCAATCCGTGAAATGAGCGCTATGCCTTTACACCCTTTGCTTCTTTCAATTCAGGTAGCATTCACCGCTACACTCATCGCATTTGTGGTCGGTTTAGCGTTGGCTTTATGGTTGGCCAAAACCAATTTCAGGGGCAAAAGTCTGGTTGAAACATTGATAAACCTACCTCTCATTTTACCACCCACCGTATTGGGATATTATCTGCTGATTATACTGGGGAAAAGTGGACCATTGTACTTTTTGGGTTTAGGATTGTGTTTAGCTGGTTCGCGGCTGTGATCGCTTCCTCGGTGGTTGCTTTACCGTTGATGGTTCAATCTAGTCGGGCAGCTATAGAATCGGTTGACACAAAAGTTGAAAAGGCAGCAGGAACACTAGGTGCCCCGCCTTGGAGGATTTTACTGGATGTAACACTACCCTTGGCCAGAAGAGGCATTTTGGCAGGTGTAGTATTAGCTTTTGCGCGTAGTTTGGGTGAATTCGGCGCAACTCTCATGATCGCCGGCAATATCCCCGGTCGTACCCAAACTCTACCTTTGGCTATCTATGATTTGGTACAGGCTAACCATTTAAAAGAAGCCAATATAACGGTTTTGATCATGACGGTTGTGGCCTTTATGCTCCTTTTTTTAGTTTATCGCTTGGAACGGCGATCAGGACAAAATCGGGATTTGCATGTTAAAGATTGATATTACTAAAACCCTGTCGGACTTCTCTCTTAAGGTTACTTTTGAAATTGACCGTGAAATTTTGGTCTTGTTTGGCTCCTCGGGTGCGGGAAAGAGCCTGACGCTGGAATGTATTGCAGGGCTAGTTCGACCGGAAAAGGGGATTATTCGATTAGACGATAAGATTTTTTACCAGAGTCCTTCACAATATGTTCCCAGACATAAGCGGGGAATCGGTGTAGTCTTTCAGGGTTATGCTCTTTTCCCGCATTTGACCGTGGCTCAAAATCTAGCTTACGGAATACGATATGCCAAAGGGCCAACTATATGCGTGAAGGATATGCTGGGACGTCTTCGGCTTCAGGGTCTAGAGGATCGATATCCAGATCAACTTTCTGGAGGACAACAGCAAAGAGTTGCGCTGGGAAGAGCTCTAGTTATTCAGCCCAAATTGCTGCTACTTGACGAGCCGTTTTCCGCACTCGATAGGGGTATGAGAGAACATCTGCAGGAAGATATCACCAATCTGCAAAAGGAATTTGATTTAACCATCATCTATGTTACCCATAATTTGGAAGACGCATTTTTGATGGGTGACAAGCTAGCGTGAGTTTATTATACAACAAAGCCTAATTCAGCATAAGTACTTTATT
>CAZOKO010000003.1:0-52716 GCA_964580455.1 uncultured Thermodesulfobacteriota bacterium
ATAGCATACACACCCTGTATTATCGATATTTTATTGAAACGTTATACTAGTATAATAATTTAATGCTATATCTAGCTAACACACAGATTTTTTAGTGTCAAGAAATTTTTAGTTTTTTAATGAATATTTATTCAGTGTTGCAAGATTAAATATTTCAGAGCGATAGTTGTTTTCAAAATGGTTAAATGGGGGGCGCACAAACAAAAAGCCGGAGCTTTTAAGGCTCCGGCTTTTTTACCTATTCAATTATACTTGAATAGTCATTTTCGGGCTCTTGATATTGGGACGCTGGACATACTTCGTAGGCAAATCCATTAAACCTTACAATAGACTTTTTGCGTCATAGCCTAACATCCGCAGGTAAGCCGCAACGAAAGGCAAGCCATAAGAGAAGTGCCTGTAAGTTCAGGGAATTTCTGTTTCTAAACACAAAAAACCCCTCTGCTTTAAAAGCCGAGGGGTTATTATGAAATAAAGTGATGGGAAATTTTGCTGTTTCAAAATGTAGGGGGAAACTATCCCGCCTCGGTATCATAGTTGGGTGGCGCACAGTCGAAAGGAGTAGTGGCCAGAACATCTGGATCATCCGTCCAACCCATCATCCCGAACTTCATGTTTTTAGCTTCATAGCCTAGAAGATTGAGGACGGTACACGCCACCTGGCCGGTGTGTCCGGTATAGCAGTAAACTATAATTGTTTTATCCGGATCAAGCTTTTCGAGGTTGTCCACTTCCGCAATGGTTCTCCAAGGAATATTGATGGCTCCGGGAACATGACCAACGGCATAATCATCCGCCGAGCGGACACTGACAATGATGTAGTCGTCTGCCTGGCCTGGGTCATCAATAATCATCTTCACATCGGTTACAGAAATGACAGGACCCAGCCCTGAACCCAGATACGCCTGAGCCTGAGCCTTGGCTATAGCAACCACATCCATCTCTCCCGTTGCAATGACCGGTAGCTCGTTGTCTGCCGGAAGATCATTTGGCGTATCTTCCGTATCATAGTTGGGCGGTGCACAGTCAAAAGGAGTAGTGGCCAGGACATCTGGATCATCCGTCCAACCCATCATCCCGAACTTCATGTTGAGGGTATCATAGCCCAAAACAGCAAGGATGGTATCGGCGACCTGCCCGGTGTGACCGGTGTAACAGTAGGCAATCTGTTTATCGGCATCTAGCTGGGCAAGGCTTGCATCATCAGCAATCGTTTTCCATGGAATATTGATGGCTCCGGGAACGTGACCAACGGCGTAGTCATCGGGAGATCGCACACTCACGATATTGTAGTTAGCGGCTTCAGCCGGGTCATCAACAATCATTTTCACATCAGTTACGCTAATCACAGGCTTAAGATCTTCAAGAACAGCGTCAATCAATACCCTTAACGCCTCAAACTCATCAACTACCATGCAGGAACTGGTCATGAAAGAAAAGCTAACAGCTAAAACAAGTACTCCCAAAAGTATTCGTGCTCGTTTCATTTTCAATTACCTCCCTATTGTTTTGTTTAAAAACCTGTTGATTCCACTTTTCCCATTAAAGAACTATCTCATAATCATTTTTTTTTCGCTCTTTTGTCTACCCCCTTTCACCCCTCTGTGTTTATTATATTTATTCGGGGATAATGACCTCTTCATTCGCCTCCATCTCCCTTAAGAGGTCATCATACCCATAGCCTAGCCCACCATTGGCATCCTTATAGAGTTCTATATCCTCTGCCCTTAGGTAATAGTCACTATCGTGACATGCAGCACCACAGCTTTCTCCTTCCTCCACTTCCGTTTGTGGTGTCCATCGTTGGATATTATGCGGTGTTGTTAGTTTCCAGGTCGGCTCAGAGGTTTCGAAGTTTGGCAGGTCATCAATTCCCCATTCCTCGAATGTGTTGGGTGCAACGGGAATATGCCTCACAGCGATATAGTCATAATCCTCATACCTGGAATTGTCATTCAGATAGTTTCTTCCAATTTCAAATGTCAAATACGAGGACCCTGTGATGCCTTCACCTCCCACATGACACCCATTGCAATTTTTGTAAGACTGGGAATGACAAGCCTGGCACGCAAGGGTTACACCAGAGTTCCCAAGCCAGTGTTGAGTATGATAGATGTTTTGATCGCTTACAGAGCTATGGCACGTCTCACATTGTGGAGCTACCGTATTGTTTTCATCATAACGGTAGGTCAACTCTGTGCCGTCACCGCCATGCATCTGATAACCGGAATGACAGAAATCACAGCGCTTGGCTAGAGTGATGTAGTGGTAATCTGCTTTGGTGCCCGGGTTTTCACCCGTATACTCTGCGCCGACACGAGACCCGTGACAGGCTGTGCAGTTTTCAGACATATCAGGAGTTCCCTTAAATTCATGAGACCAACCCTGTACAAATCCTCCCTGTACCGATCGAGGCCTGCTCACATGACATTGTCCACACGAGGCATGACATGTACCACACTCCATTCCGAACTCCTCTAATGCATGTTCATATCCCGGATCTTTCAGACTGTAACCCGCCCTCAGTTCGAAACGCTTGAAATAACCTGCCTGTGAAAAATGGAGGCTTTGCTCAAAGTTTTCAACTTCATCCGGGTGACAAGAAGCGCAGAACAGTTCAGGGTCTTCACTTGGATAGGGAACCAGATCTTCATGAGCTGCTTCCTTGTCAAAACGCTCCTGCGGATTCCCCAGATGACACACGATACACTCAATTTCACCGTGGTTTGGATCTTCAAAAAATTCCTCGCCTACAAAAACTCTCTCCCATGGCTCCAACGGAGTCACACTTCCTCCTCACCCTTCACCACTGCCCTCAGGATAATCTACCGGGTCGGCTATCTCTATCAAAAGGTCTTTATCGGTGTGACATCCAACACAACCAGTTACCAAAAAGTTTTCACAACTTGACAGATAAAGGCCTAATACCACCAGTAAAACAGTTCTCAGTAAGCTATTCATGCCAACCTCCTTTCTCATTATAAGGTTTTGTCAAAACAAACCACAGATTCACCCCGTTAGATACCTACTATATAGCAGTTGAACTTTGTCAGATGTTAACCCTGTTAGATAAATGAGTCTTCCACAAGGTTTACCATCTAACGGGGGAACCACAGAGAATTATTTAAATATCAATAAGTTAGATGGTTTTACCTTCCCTCCCCTCTGTGCTCCCTTAAGTAAATTATTATTTGCTATCTATTACCACTCCTACTTCCCTTTTATTCAATAAAATAATTTTTTATATCTATCCTTTAACTAGATTGCTGGACTTTCATAATTTCTTCATTTCCACTTAAGTTTTAAATTCTTGAATAAAAAACTGATTTTCTTTTAGAAAACTATTCTCTCTATAACTGTTCCTCCACCTTTATATCCTTAATCCTATCCCTTCCTCTCTTTCATGATAAACTCATTTTAAAGGAAATGCTTCTCGATTTTTACAAAACCAGGGAGTTCACAGAGTTTTTTAAATGTATGTTTTCTCTCTGTGTCCTCTGTGGTTTCATATTTTCTCCCATGCTTGCATAAAACTTTTGACAGTACACATTACAAATTATATGGGGTTTATTAATCTTACTAACACTCTCCTCATTTTTAGTTAAAAACTTTGTCCTCTATACTTCTATGCCAAATCTTTTTATATTCTTCCAGAGCGTAATCCTGCTATATCCGAGTAGTACTGCAGCTTTTGTTTTATTCCCTTGAGTCATTTTAAGTGCATTGGAAATCCGTACCCTTTCATCATTTGTATTTCTTTTTTTGTCTGTAGTGATACTTTCGATCATCAATCTTTGTTTTATTTGTTGTGGAATATTGTGGAAACGAATGGTATCAGTCCGGCAGGTTAAAAAGGCATATTCAATGGTATTCTCAAGCTCGCGTATATTACCACGCCAGTTATATTTCATGAGCTGATCAATTGTATGTTGGTCACACTTAACTATAGGTTTCTCCCCTTGGCTACGCAATCTCTTTATGAAGTGCTCTACCAAAAGAGGAATATCAGTTTTTCGGTCTCTCAAGCGAGGGATAGTAAGAGGAATTTCATTAATCCGATTAAACAACTCCTCTAAAAATGATCTCTTATTTATGAACTCCTGGATGTCTTTCTTTGTTGCGGCAATTACCCTTACATCGATTTTTCGAGAAGCTTTTTCACATTTGGTTTCTAATTCTTTTGCCTCGAGAAACTTTAATAGTTTTACTTGGAGAGAGGGGGGGATATCTGCGATCTCATTCAGGAAAAGCGTTCCTCCATCAGCCTCTTCAAGTTTGCCTTTTTTCTTACTTATTGTACCATCTGGAGAGGAAATTTGATGACCAAATAACGCACTATCAAAAAGTGTCTCGGTCAGGGCAGTACAATCAACTTTAACAAATGGCTTGTTTTTCCTATGGCCTGTGTAGTGTATTGTCCGGGCAATAAGTTCCTTGCCTGTACCCGTTTCGCCATTTATTAGAATTGATGCATCGCTGTCTTTCGCTAGATCAATCAGAGAATAAATATTTTGCATGGTATAGTGATTGCCTATTATTTGGTAAAATGATCTTCTCCCTTTGATCTCCTGTTTTAAGAGGTCAATCTCACGTTCTCGCTCAACGAGTTCTGTTATGTCAACGATACTTTCAACTCCACCGATAACTTTTCCCTGATGATCTTTTAAAAGTTGTGCATTTTTAAGCAAATATTTGTCTTTACCGTTCTTGGCAGTAACAACACAGCGCTTTCGAACTATCTTTTTTTCTGAAAAGAGGGGGCATACCCCATTTTTATTTAGCATTACTCCCATACAGGTAGGGCTGTTAAAAAAATCACACTTCTTTCCTAACACCTCTTCGTTTTTAAAGCCCAAGATATCCTCAGCAGCTTTATTCCAGGAGGTAATAACACGGTTCGTATCGACGGTAAAAAGACCATCAACCATGTTTTCAATAATTTCTGGGTGGTTATTTGTAAGGAGGGTCTTATTTGTCATGAAAAACCGGGAAACATACTACATGATTAACATTTTTATTAACACTATCCTTAACAATCCCTCTATAATATTTCAGCACCTATTCAAACACCTTTAACAAACACTATAATTATCAATATATTATGTTCTTATTCCTACGCTTAGCTTAATGTTTTAGAGGGTTGAAAAGATAGTAAATATTATGTGTTAATTAATTATTAACATTTAATTTAACATAAATCAAGTTTTTTTTCCTTCTTTCGTAAAAAAGTTGGTAGCGTTAAAAAATCTTTTGCTTTTTCAGGGAAATATCTATTGATACTCTCGTAAAAAGTCAAGAATCAAGTCACTCCCGCGAAAGCGGGAGTCCATAACAAGCTGAAATTACTGGATTCCTGCTTTCGCAGGAATTACAAATAAGGAGTAAATTGGACTTTTTACGAATACGTCTTTTTTGATTTGAGAATAAAATGGATATTATAAGGGGAGGAATCTTATATTGCTAATAAGGGGGAATTTTAAGCTGGTGTTAACATTTTTTAATGGCACATGGGTTCATGTAATTTAGTATATGAATAAAAGAAATCCGCAGAAAAGCTTCATTCTGCGGATTTCTCCATAAATAACAAAAAAACACTCGCAACCTCTATCAATCTTGAACCTGCTTCACAGCCTAGAAAGAAGAAACCTTCTTCAGAAACTGTTTCCCCTTTTCACGCAGAGACTGTAAGTAAGCTCTTCTTGAACTGGAGCTTAACTCTGCTGCACTCGGCAACCCATAAAAAGAAGGATCTTTCTGTAACACATAGATCTGATGCAATCCTCCCGCTTCCTCTATACCATACAGGTAGCCACCAATTGCGGCTTTTCGTGCCTGGGCCTGAGTTACCAGTGCGTCCAGATCACCAAATATAATGGCGCCACTGGGACAGGTTTTTGCACAAGCAGGTTGTGGTGTGTCTCCTGTAACTGCACCCTCAGTTAGTCTATCCAGACATGCCCAGCATTTTTTAGACTTCGCGGATTCATCTGAAGTAAGGCGAGGTACTTCAAAAGGACAGGCGGAAACACACGCACCACACCCTATACACAATTCCTCATCCACAAATACAAAACCCGTAGTCGAATCTTTCTGCATTGCAGAAACAGGACATACGGAAACACAAGCAGCATCCGTACAATGCATACACTGTCTCTTACGGAATAACCATTCAGGATCACCACCTGAAGCTGTGGAAGAATGAAATTCCACCAGGCAATACGTACTAGCAGAGAGGTCAGGAGGATTCTGGTAACCTGCACCCGCAGTGAAGAATGTTGTTTCTTCAGCTTCAAGCTCATTCCACTGTTTACAAGCCACCTGACAACCCCTGCAGGCAGTACACTTAGATGTATCAATTAACATCGCTTTATCAGCCATCTTTTTTTACCTCCCTTCTATATTTTTTCTATATTAACAAGAAAAGCCTTGTATTCAGGTATTGTAGTATTGGGATCACCAACATGTGGAGTCAGGCTATTAGCACTATCACCCGTAGCAATACCCTGGTACCCAAAATGCCATGGCAAACCAACCACTTCAACAGTGCTGCCGTTTATGCTTAACGACTTTATTCTGTCCGTTACCAGGGCATATGCCGTAATGCTACCACGGGCAGAACTAACCGTTACCTTATCGCCGCTTGCTATACCCTTAGTAGTTGCCAGCGTCTCACTGATCTCACAGAACATGTCAGGTACAAGCTCACAGAGCCATGGCAGATTACGTGTCATAGCACCTGCCTGCCAATGTTCGACTACCCGGTAAGTAGTAGCAACATAAGGATATTGGCTCTTATCACCAACTACATTGCCGGACCAGATAGTAATACAGGGGTTATTCTGCTGACTGGACATCTGATTGGTAACAGGGCTTTCCAAAGGTTCATAGTGCTCTGGCAGAGGGCCATCGGGACGACCCATACCAAATATTCTACCCAGTCCCTCCGGCTTCATGATAAAGGCACCATAAGTTGGATCATTACCACAGTCTCTTACATCGCCGCCGACAAAACCCTCACCGTCATACCAGATTACCTTTTTACTCTCGTTCCACGGGTTGCCTGCTGTATCACATGATGCGCGGTTATAAATAATCCGCCTGTTGACCGGCCAGCACCATGAGAAGTTTGAGTGAAGTCCTATATCACTGGCATCATTGCTGGTGTCTTTTGTTGTTGTTCTGTAATCGCGGGCAGCCATATTTCCATCCTCAGTGTAACATGCACAGTAGAGCCAGTTAGCGGAGGAGGTTGATCCATCATCTTTCAACATGGTAAACTTGGGAACAAGCTCACCTTTACTGCCATCTTCAGTATCTTCGAGGAAATAACCGTTTATCCTCCTGGCCACCTCATGAACACTAATGCCGTCTTCTGCAACTTCACCTGCTTTTGTATTTGAGTAATCCCAGTCAAGGTGCTTAATTGGGTTATCTTTTGGATCAAAGCTCAACATATGCAAGAGCTTAAGCATCTCTCCCAGCTTCCCCAAGATCCAGAGGTCGCTCTTTGCCTCTCCAGGAGGATCAATTGCCTTATAGCGCCACTGCGCCCAGCGGCCGCTGTTAGTTATGCTTCCTTCCTTTTCAACGGATGACGCTGCCGGCAGGAGAAAGACCTCTGTTTTGATTTTTGAAGAATCAACACCAGGTCTTTTCCAGAAGGCTGCAGTCTCCGTCTCCCAGAGATCAGCTGCAATCAGCCAGTTGAGATTTGCCAGGGCGTCTCTTTCAAATTCGGCATTAGGACCGCCCACGGCTGGATTCTGGCCTATGGCGACCAGGCCTTTGATAGTACCTTCAGACATCGCCTCAAAGAGAGCAATGTGAGAATGGTCACCATAACGCTTGGGGAGATAATCATATGCAAAATCATTATCTGCTGTGGCATTCTCACCATAGTAATCTTTCAAAAGACTGACCATATATTTTTTGGTATGCTGCCACCAGTTGGTACTCTTGCCCGGGTTTATGGTAGCTGCTGCCTTCATCGCTACCCAGTCATCCAGAGTCTGTTTGCTTGATGTCGGGCAGGGAAGATAGCCAGGCAGGATGTGATAAAGTATACAGTGGTCAGTTGAACCCTGAACATTAGACTCACCTCTCAGTGCATTAACCCCACCGCCGGCAAGACCCATATTTCCCAGAAGGAGCTGCAGCAAAGCAAAGGCTCGTATAGTCTGAACGCCTGTGGTGTGCTGTGTCCATCCCATGGCGTACATGATAGTGCCTACCTTATCAGTTGCACCGGTCGCACAGTAGGCAGCCGCAATTTCATTGAATTTAGCTTGAGATACGCCGGTGATTTTAGATACTACCTCAGGAGTATATCGCGACACATGATCCTTAAGCAGTGCAAATACACAGTCAGGGTCATCAAGATCCTCTGCTTTAACATTATTGTTCTCTGCATCCAACTGATACTGCCAGGTGGACTTGTCGTATGATTTACTGCCATCATAGCCAGTAAAAAGTCCATCCGTAAAACCAAACCCCTCGTTAATCTTACAGAGGGCATTGGTGTGAACTTTTACATATTCATCATTGTAAAGTTCATTTTCAATCGCATATCTTACCATCCCGTTAATAAAAGCAATGTCTGCTCCAGGACGAATCTGGGCAAACATATCTGCTTTAGCCGATGTCCTGGTGAAGCGCGGATCAACGCTTATCAATTTGGCACCATCTTCCATTGCCTTGGTTACCCACTTAAAGGAAATGGGGTGATTCTCTGCAGCGTTGCTGCCCATAATCATAATACAGTCACTGTTCTTGATATCAATCCAGTGATTAGTCATTGCCCCTCTACCGAACGACTCTGCCAGAGCCGCAACTGTAGCGGAGTGTCATATCCTGGCCTGGTGTTCTAAGTAGATTACTCCAAGTGACCTCATCAGCTTGGTGTAAAGATGGCATTCTTCATTGTCGAGTGCAGCCCCACCAATGGCAGCAATTGCCTCGGTGCGGTTCACCGTGTTTCCCTCTGAATCTTCTCTGGTAAAGTTGAAATCACGGGTCGTTTTTACCTTAAGTGCCATCAAGATCAGTGCCATAAACCAGGGAATTTCTATCCAGTCACCGCCCCAATAAGGGGGACGCCACAAAACTTTATCGAGACGTCGGTCATTGTTTGCTGTCTGGTAGAGTGAATTCCCCTTAGAGCAAAGTGAACCCTCATTGATTGGATGGTCAGGATCTCCCTCAGTATTAACAACCTTACCTCCGGAAGCAGTGACAACTATACCACAGCCACACGCACAGTATGGACAGATAGTTGTTGTCTCAGTTCCTTCTTTCGTCTTCAGTTTCCATGCGTAATTCTCCGCCTTTGCATCCTTTAGAAAGGATGGGCAAAGCATTACACCCATGGTAACTCCAGACACCTTTAAAAAATCTCTTCTGGTAACTCCCATATTAATTTACCTCCTTTCATCATACTTAATTAATTAATCAATCAAAATGAACCACTTTTAGAAAATTGAAAGGGAATTGAAGCTAATAAATCCTTCAATTCCCTTTGCAAATACAGCAGGTATTTTGATTGCTCAAAACCCCTTTCGGCCAGCCTTCCCTGAGGGAGTTAACTGGCTCGGGAACTACAACTTTTTGGGATGTCATGCATCCCGGATATAGATTAACAGTTTACTAATGCAGGGTCCTGCTCTTCCCGTCTGCCTTTAACTCATCAACAGACGGCGGAAAAAACCAGGACCTCTCATAACCCTCTTTTTCTGCCACTATGTCAAGATACATGGTGGCAAGGTCCTCTACTGAGGGAATAAATGCTCTCTTCTCATCACCTCCCTTTCTCTCATCTAGTGTTTTAATATACCTTTTGCACTGCTCACACACGTCAATTCGATAAGGACTCTTTTCTTCCTCCAGAAATTTCAGGCTTTTTTGATCCACATTACAGCAGAAAGGGCACTTGATTCTCACAAACCTCCACTCAGTTCCACAAAGTGAACAGTAGAGTATCTTTTTACCAACTTCTTTCTCTAACCTGGCAATCTGTGCTCCACTGCCGCAAACAGGACAGTAGTTCTTTAACCATACATCATCCACCACTTTATCCTTGAGCTGTTCTGCCACTGTTTCAAAGAAAGGCTTTGCCAGATTAAGAGAAACAAATATTAAGAGATCTTCAGCTACTCCGATTTCTTTTGCAAGAGAGTAAAAATAAGCACTGTCATGTTGGAAAAGATTTTTGACCAGAGTGTTTAATTTAAGTCCTTTACTGCTTTCAGCATCAATAAGCCTTTGAATCTCTTCACTATCACTATTTTCATAGCTCTTCATAATTTCACATATATCCTGGAACAGGTCTTTAAGGTAAGTATCCTTAAGAGGTATGTTATTCAGGGAAATGAGGGGTTTGCCCTGCTCCATCTTCTCCTTTATCTCGTCTTCGGATAAAGAACATTGAATTTCTCCCTTAAGCAAAGTGCTTTTGATCTCATATTGTGCCTTGAAAATATCCCTGAAAAACGCAATTGAGTTTTCAGAAATGTAATCTTTTCCCTCAAGGCTATTTAGGCTATCTTCAACCTTATTCATATCTTCTCCGTATGTGTCCATATTTCTATCGTCTTAAAAACCTATGTGTTTTCTGAACTGCTTACTTCAATGTTTTTGCTCTTTTTTTTCTCATGCTCTTTAAAAACAGAGCACCTTTTGAATTCTCCATGTGATTGGCACGAATCTCCCGTATCGGGTTCACCTGGGATCAACACCTTCTGAGGGAATGCCTCACAATAATATGCTTCTATTTTTTTCAGATAAGGACAAGTCATCTCTCATCTAATGATGTTCATTGGAATGAACGCTCATTCATAATTAAATAGCACTTTTTATTATGCTCTGTCAATAATAATTTAGTGAGATTAATGGCTCTTTATTACTATTGTTAAATATTACATAGTATGTATTATAGCATATTTCATACCATCTCTTACATCGAAAATGATAAATATAATTAAGCTATTGTTTTCCAAATACTTTTATAAATCTCATAACATCCATTTAAGAATGTTTACTTTACAAATAATTACTAAAATTACATATATCGTAATTTATTTGAAATACTTTAGCTAAATAAATGAGTTACAGCAATTACACTTTATGTACTTTTATTTCAAATAATGTAATTAGTCCCTGAACGAAAACCTGTTTTTGTCTTTAAGAAATTCGGAGAACAAAATCCAAAAAGAGCAAATGACAAAAGATGTGGATACTAGATGCTGGATTCTGGATGTTATTACTATTTTTGATTAGTGAACCTTCGTGTTTCGTGGTTATAATTGTTTTGGTTGCGTGCATTATTTGGGTTAAAACAAAGAAGCAATTAAGCGGAAGGCAAAATATCCAAACAAAGTAATAAGTAAACTACAGAAGATTATATTGATTATTACAGCCAATATACTCCATTTTGAGTTGCTTTTAGGAGACATTATCAACTCCCTTCACTAATCTTATGGGATAAAACACATTATCAAACATCATCATAAGCTACCTGCTTTCATATGTTATATTTTTTTATAAAATAGCTCAAATTCCTTGGAGATATTCCAAGGATGCTCGCTGCTTTTTTCTTAACACCTTGAGTATCCTGCAGTGCCTTTATGATACTCTGCTTTTCGAATTGTTCCACCCTATTTTTTAAACTGTTGTTTCCTATCCCCAATAAGTTTTCTTCATCATTAATACTTAATCTCCTCTTCAACTTATCCGGCAAATTCTCTTCCTGGATGGCATCACCTTTAGTCATCAATATTGAATGTTCTATTACATGTTCCAACTCTCGCACATTCCCCGGCCAACTATATTGCAACAACAAATTAAAAACCGTAGGAGAAACGTCTCTCACCTTTCTGTTGTATTCTCTATTATATATTTCTAAAAAATGCTTAATGAGAAGCGGAATGTCTTCATGTCGGTCCTTCAAAGGAGGGAGATTAATAGGAACAACGTGCAATCTGTAATAAAGATCATCTCTAAATCTCTTTTCCCCCACCTCTTTATCCAGATCCTTATTGGTAGCAGCAATAATCCGAACATCAACCTTTATCAATTCGGTCCCCCCTACCCTGCGAAATTCCTTCTCCTGTAAAACTCTGAGTAAATTTACCTGGGACTTTGGGCTCATCTCAGCAATCTCGTCCATAAAGAGGGTGCCTTTATGAGCCATTTCAAATCTGCCTTCCTTCCTGGTTATTGCTCCCGTAAATGCCCCTTTTTCATGACCAAACAGCTCGCTTTCCAGAATAGTCTCAGGCAGCGCTCCACAACTCACTGTAATAAAAGGGTTGTCCTTTCGCAAACTGGCGTTATGAATAGCTCTGGCTAACAGTTCCTTCCCGGTGCCACTTCCTCCTTGTATCAGCACAGTGATGTTGCTTGGTGCAATGTTTTTTATGAGGGCATATATATCCTGCATCTTACTACTCTTACCAATAATGTTTTCAAACCTGTGGTGATCATGCAGTTGCTCTTTAAGAAGGATATTTTCCCTTATGAGAGCTTGATGTTTAATGATCTTTTTTGTAATCATATCAATCTCTTCAGGGGAAAAGGGTTTTACTATATAGTCATATGCTCCTTCCTTCATGGCATTTACTGCTGTCTCTACTGTCCCATAAGCTGTCATAATAATTACTTCTGTATTAGGGTGTTCACGTTTCACATAACGGAGGAGCTCCAGACCATCTATGCCTGGCATCTTCAAATCAGTAATAACAATATTGAAGTTCCCGTCTTCTATCGTCTTTATTGCTTCCTCTCCACTTGAGGCACCATAAACACGCCGGTCTTCACTTTCAAACCATTCAAGGAGAGAACTTCTCATGGTTTGATCATCATCTACTATCAAAATCTCACTTTTATGCTCCAACTTCTTCCTCCCCTCCCCTTCCAGAACCAGAGCTGACCGTATCTGAAATGACTGGCAACAAAATGCTTACAGTTGTTCCCTCCCCTACTTTACTGCGCACTTTTATTTCTCCATTGTGATTTTCAATGATACCATATGCTACCGAGAGCCCCAAACCGGTACCCTCACCTGCTTTTTTAGTGGTAAAAAATGGCGTAAATATCCTGGAGAAATCCTCTTCAGAAATTCCGCACCCCGAATCTTTAAATATTATCTCAGCAAACTTTGAGCTTTTTCTGGTAGTAATTTCAAGGATACCCCCCTCGGGCATGGCATGGAAAGCATTTAAAATAATGTTTATAAAAACCTGCTGCATTTGGTGGGGATCTGCTACTATCCTGGAAGTTGAGGAGCTAAATTTTTTAACCAGTCTTATCCTGTGATCAGATAATTGATGTTCTACTAGTTCAAGAGCATTATTTAAAACACCATTGATATCCACCACAATCGCCTCAGGCTCTTTTATGCGGGAGAAATCCATAAGGCCTCTGGTTATGCCTTTACAGCGGTTGACTTCTTCTTCAACTGTAGCCAGATATTTCCTCAACTGAGAAATATTTAATATACTGGATTCAGAAGAATAGTTATCAATCTTTTTTATAGCCAGTTTAATATAGGTAAGTATGCTTCCTAACGGATTATTTATTTCATGGGCAACACCAGAAGCAAGTTGCCCTACAGCAACCATTTTTTCCGACTTAATTATCTGTTCCTGACTTTTTTTCAATTCTCTATTGGCTTTTTCTAAATGACGATTTACCTTCATCAACTCTACATTAAATTTGCGGCAGTCTTCAACCGCTATTTTAACTTTTTCCTGAAGTTCCTGATTAAACCGTGCCACCTTATCCATCATCAGATTGAAGCCCTTACTCAACTTGCCAAATTCATCCCTGCTTCCAATATCAACCCTGCTATCCAATCTACCTTCCGCTGCATTAGAAACAACTTTAGCCAGCTTTCTAATCGGTCGATCAACCAGAATAAATACCAGCAATGCCAAAATTAAGGAAACAGCAAGAAATATAGTAATGGTGAAAAATATCATCCTGTTTCGTGCAGCACTCAACTCCTCATCAAGCGGGAGAAGAGAAGTATCAACAACTAATACGCCTAATATTTTGTCCTGGTAACTATGACAAGCATTGCACTTATCCCCATTTCTGATTGGGTTAACATTACGCATAATTCTTTCTCCGCCAAGTGCAAAAACTTTTACATCATCATGGGAATATGGTTTCTGTTGGTGACATATTTGGCAGGATTCTTCTTCTATAGATAAAACCTTTCCAATATCTTCTTCTCTGGCAGAATAGACGATCCCCCCTCCTTTTTTTATAATCATAACGTGCTCAACATCTTTCTGTTCCCTTATGATTTCAACGATCTTTTGTACATCTTTACACTGCTTTTTCTCCATTTTATATTCAAGTGTTTCCTTTATGATTGAACTTAATTGTCTGGAAGCCTTTTCTGCCATTTCTAAAGATTGTTTGCCACGGTCTCTATATATGATGTAAGAATAGGTGATTTGCGTCACCAGCAAAGTAACAACTACCCAGAAAATTATTTTTGTTCTTAAGCGAAAAGCTGGCAATTAATCTATCCTTCCTTTTTTATTATATAAAGTAGAGAGACTTTTATTTTAACTTGTTATAGATTCCGGCTTCCCGATCAGATCGAGGATAGTTTTCGCAGGAATGACATGGAACTGAATGGTTACTGCTTTTTAATAATTTATCTCAGCGTACTCTGCCTGCCCCGTTAAATGCGAAGCTATTTATCTGGGGCGATCTCTGTGGTGAATAATTACACATTTTTAATTAAAAAATCAACTTCGAACTACCGAAAAAAACATTTTTCCCTTGACTAACAAAATCTTTTTTGCTTTACTTCTGACACGTTTTCTGAAAATAAGTGTTAAGGATAAGGAACAAAGGAGGTATATCGGTGAAAAAGATAAGTTTAGTACTGTTGATTGTTTCCCTTGTTTTAGCAGTTGCTTTTATTTTTCCACGATTTGGGACGTCTAATCTATTGGTGGATGATAGTGGCTGTTTGGGATGTCACGATGCTGCTTACCCCGATGGAACATTACACAGTCAATCCGCTCATAGCAATTGTGACAGTTGTCATGCAGAAATGGGAGATACTCCATCTTCATCAAAGTGTATCACGTGTCATCCACTGGGCAATACTGGCAAGTGTGAGTTGGTTCTTTCCCATGAAAATTCGACGGAGTATAATCCAAGCGGTGCATCCTGCATTAACTGCCATGGGGATTGTGATGGAGGAGATACCACCACTACGACCACAGTCCCCCAAACAACCATCGCAGGTAATAGATACGAAGTATTCCTGATAGGACCATTTGAAGGCTGCACTGCTACCACATTGACCTTCAGGTCAGATAATATTTTAACTTTAGAATGTATGGATGGATTCGGAACTTACTTAGCATTTGGTAATATCTTTACCGCATTCTACTGGTCAAATAATTATTATCAAGGTTACGGCCTGGGCATTCTCTTAAGTGGCATTGCACTTGACCCTTATATTATTGGGGGTGGAATAGCATATTTTGGTAATAATGTAAGTCCAGTAGTGATAACAGGATATATATTGAGCACTCCATAAAACGTCTCGGGATTTTTGCAGCTTAATAATTATTTTTCGCAAAAATCTAAAAACATTCCCTCTCTCTTGATGGGAGAGCATTGGGGGGAGGGGAAATATGGTTTTTTGTGAAACCGTCAAAAATAAACCTAGCTTAAGCGAAGTTTAAGCTAGGTTCAACTATTATTCCTTTTTAAACACCTTGCCTTCATAACTAATATGACAAGCTCACTTAGAAATGTTCTAATCTTTGCAAGTATAATCTTAGCAGTAGCCATGATACCTTTTACAGGTAATTCTGCTGAGATTATGACCGCAAACGGTGTATCCACCTGCGATCTGTCTGGCAATCCCAGGACGCATTTTAATCCTGGTGATGACATACGGTATGAGGTTAATTACACAATTGAAAATCCCATTGCATTTGTACTGATAGGCGGGAATGTTAACGGTGCTAATCTCCAGGAGAATCTACACTGGCAATATGGAATATTATCTTCAGGCACTTATAATACCTTTTGGGATAAAAAATTACCTTCTGATGCAAGTGGCACAGCCACAGTTACTATAATGTATATTGGTGTCATCGATGAAATTACAGTGAAAGAAACTTCATTTTCCATTGAGGAAGACACCCCCAACGAACCTACTGATGTAGGATCAAATATCTGCGGGGCATGCCACTCAGAAATCTTTGATTCATTAAAGGATTCTGCACATGGATTTATAGAATGCGAATTATGTCATGGTCCTGGAAGTAACCATGCAAGCTCCCCTTCTGCAGATAATATCACAATTGACAAATCATCAGATCTATGCGGTCAGTGCCACACCAGGGGTGATGATCAGAACAGAATAGAAGTAGAAGATGGCCTGATAAAAAGCAACCAGCAATACGATGAACTGCTTAACGGGGGAAAAAGCTTCTTTAATTGTGTACAATGTCATGACCCCCACGTCAGTCTCAATTCAGACACTCATGATGCTATCACTTCCGATTGCAGTTCATGCCACAGTCAAACCATCAACCGGATCCATTCGGTAGCAGGTCTTGAGTGTCTCGATTGCCACATGCCCTACGCCGTAAAAGTATCAACATCCAGTAGAGAAGGAGATCATCTTAAAGGTGATGGCAAAAGCCACATTTTCACCATAGACACAACTGCAAATCCCTCCAAGATGTTTTACCCGCAGAGTGGAAAAACTTTTTCAAACGGTTTTCTCACCTTAAACTTTGTATGTCTGGGATGTCATAACGGAATTCTTGCTAAAGAAAGGGAATTCGACTGGGCAGTACAAGGAGCAGCTCTTATACATTCTGAGTAGCAATAAATCATCACTTCAAACTATTGTCTTAACCAAAATCTCACCTTCTTCTATCAAAAATTCGAAATTTGAAGCACGAAACTCGAAACAAATTCAAATGACCAAAATACAAAAACCAAAACAATATGATTTAGAAGATCGTACGTATGCTTTTGCAAAAAGAGTTCGAGTCTTCGTAAAGAAACTGGTTAAGACAATAGCAAACATTGAAGATGGGAAACAACTCATAAAGGCTTCTGGTTCCGTAGGCGCTAATTATATCGAAGCTAACGAATCACTAAGCAAGAAAGACTTCATCATGAGGATTAAAATCTGCCGTAAAGAAGCTAAGGAGAGTAGATATTGGTTGAGACTGATAGACACGCAAGATGATCTGCAATTAATTAACGAACAAAAATATCTTGAACAGGAAGCAACGGAACTAATGAATATTTTCGGTTCCATATTGCGGAACAGTAAATAACGTTGCGAACATTTGATATTCGAATTTAGAATTTGTTTCGCATTTCGATATTCGGATTTCGTGCTTTTTAACCTATCCCTTCTACCTAGTGCCCCGTCTCATAAATTCTGCATGCCAAATTGGCAAAATGAAATGTTGTCAAAATGTTTATAATTGATCCACTTATCAGAGACGGGGAAATCCGAAATTAGAATATCGAAACTCGGAACAAACTCAAATGATCAAAATATCAATGACCAAAACAGAAACCCAGAGTATCAGAACGTTTTTGTTTTGAATTTAGAACATTTGGATTTTGACATTGTTTCGTATTTCGGATTTCGATATTCGGATTTGGTCTGAACATGACTTTTCGTTCAGTCACTACCTATATTCCGCAAAATCAACCTCAAACACTACTTTCTTCTTATCCTTTACTAAAACGATCTCGGCTTTATCGGTGGGACTAATTTTGTCATAAGAAAAATAGGTTCTTATTGTAGCACGATATTTAGGAAATCCTGAGGTTGCAATCTTTTTTTCAGGAAGGTAGGCAACGTGATTGGCTGAGATCTTCTCAGGCTCAATGGCTTTGCCTTTTTGTACCAGATGCACCTTGAATTCATTGGCAAAGTCTATCTTATTCCCAAAAGTATGGACATCAATCTGTAAATCGGTACTTTTTATAATTCTCTCTTTTTCTTGATCAGATATTTTTTTGTCTCCGGCAAACAAAAGACCAGAGAGCACCATGAGTTTATTCCACTTCGTCCTGATTATTCCATTCTCTTCAAATAAATCTTTTTCTCCAAATCTGTAGCGCTGCTTTAAATATTCAGCAACTTTATATCCCTGTTTTTCCCCTTGCTTTATTGCATCCTCTATGTCTGTTTCAGTAAGGCTCAACAAAACACCAGCAGCATTACGGCAGGGTATAATAAACAAAAGGTGGATAAAAATGATTAATAATTTCCTCCTCATTTTACACCTCCCAAAGAAAATAAATCCGAAATTCGAATATCAAAAAATTATAACCACGAAGTTTACCCCGTTAGAAATAAAAGAAATCCAAATAGGATATGTAAAATACAAAGCAAGAAATATTGAAATATTATATCGATTCTACTATTGCTTCTAATGGGGACCACGAAGAATCACTAAGTAAAAAATAGAAATAAAGTAATACCCAGAATTCAGTATCTAGTATCTTTCTGTCATATACTTGATTCGGATTTCGATATTCGGAGTTTGCAAAGGTTGTGGTGTTTCGACAAAAAGTTGAATTGCTAAACAGATTACAGAACCTTCGAGACACAGCACCACTCAGTGAGCTGACTATCAGAACGTATAATTCATCCCGAAACTTATAAGGTGTGCTGTTCCATCCAGTTCATTAACTTCTCTGTCATTGTAGTCTCTATAATTGTATTTGGCATAAAAGGAGAGGTAAGGCTTGTAGATATAATCCAGTCCAATGGAAGCATCAACGCGCTCTACATTAAGATCTGAGAATTCTCCCACATTACTACTGTAAATGCTGGAATCATAATCAGACTTGGAATCGGTGAAAGTAAAATTGCTGACAAGGGCTATGGACCTGCTAAAGCGGTAATTAAGCGCAAGATTGTAGCAGTGACTCCTGTCATCATAACGAAGCCTTTCATCATAGAGGTCTATACTGTGATAGGTCTTATAATTTGTTCGTGTCTTAATCTCTGTATCGATCTGACTATAGGAACCAGTGATGATAAAATTATCCCTGGGTGCATACCATAAACTAAACATCATCTCCAGTCTTTCTTCATCTATCTCATAACGGTTACTATCAGCATCTTCATAAAGAACTGTTGAGGAAAGCGAAAGATTCCCTCTCGGATTCCAGTTGAGCGAAAACCGAATCTCATCTGTCCTGGTGGGCAAACTGGTCTGCGTTGTTTGAAACAATGTCCACTGCTCATTAAGAAAGGGGTCATTAACCCTCTCATTCTTGTAACGTATATTAAAATTAATCTTCCGATGAGGTCTGCCAAAAAGAGAAATGTCAAAGACCTTTTTGAATGTAGACTCCTCTGCACTATTACTGCGATCGACATCCTCCCAACGATAACTCCCTCTCAAAAAGTTCCTCTTCCACGGTCTGGTCCTGAAGGAGACTTTACTCCTCTTGACATCTTTGTCCATAGCACCGGGAACTTTACTGTTAACATCATAGTCATAATGATTAAAATTGAAGGTGACATACTTTAAACTGGCAGTAGTAAAGCGAAATGCAAAACTCTCAAATTCACGTTCATGACGTGTATCTTGATTATGATTCTCTCCCTTCTCATAATCGAAACAGAAAGAAGACTGCAAAGGAAGTTCTGCCTTTGCCCTAAACTTATTTACGTAAGTTCTTGAATCTGCAATACTGTTATATTTCTGAAAGCCTTTCACAGGAAACGACGGAGCAGGATAACCATAATATGCTATGGGAGATTTTCCACCTTCATTAAAGCTTCTCTGCAAATGGCTATAATTGAAGGTAAAAGAACCTACCGTTATTTCTGTCCCAACATTAACATCCTCAGTGGTCTGATCTATACGCCTGTTTCTGGAGGTAACATGACACTGTGCACATTTGTTCACCGTGGTAGCCTGTCTGTGACCTCGCTTATTCAACTGCCTGTAATTCGCATTCACCTTAAAGTTAGGAAGGAAGGGAATGCGAAAAGTATTATCACTTTTTATCTCTTCCCTGATGATAGCATTACTTTTACCTGCATCGAAGTCAGTAAAGAAATCCTGGTTTTCTAAAGGATCATGGTCAAGATAGTGTTTAAAACGGTTATATGATGTCTCCGATTGAAAAAGCCTGTTGACATCCAAATCCATCATATAATGCTGATCATCCTTATCTTTGATATCACCACCCAGGTCCAAATACTTACTGCGTGTATGAGCCTTTAAAGAGAAATACCCCTCCATGCCTGGATCCAGTACATCATACTCCCCCACCTTTCCCCGATTACCATTCACAGTAGCATGGTGATACCCTATACCCGCATCAAAGGTATATTCTTCCTCCTCAAGCAAGTTTCCCGCCCAGCTAACATTATACGGGGTAAAACTAATAAATGTTATGATTGCAAGAAAAAAGGCAAATATGAAACCAGTTTTATTAACCACCATTGTTTCCTTATTGGTTAGCTCGGGTACTCGTTACTCGGTTGCGCTGCTCGCCCAATTAAACAAATTCGAAATTCAAATGTTCAAAACTTTTTTGTTCTTGTCATTTGAATTTTGATCATTCGGATTTGGGATATATATCCTGCTTCCTGTACCCTGACCCCTACACCCTATTCTTCTATCTAGCAGCACCCTACCTCGTCAACACCCCTCTCCCCATTTGAGAAGGCAAATCACTTCCATGGATCTGCGAATGACACTGAGTACAGGATGTAATCAGTGTTGACATGGTAGGATGTATCCCTGCCATATCAATCCCACGATGTCCTCGATGACAGCGCAGGCAAAGAAATGGCTCGCTCTGTTTTAAAAGATTATTAGCAATTGTTCCATGAGCATCATGGCAGATATCACAACCTTCCTCTACCGGAGGATGCTCATAGACAAAAGGTCCCTGCTTATCCGCATGACACTCAAAACAGAGATCATTAACAGACAAAGCCTTTAAACCATTTGGTTCCCCTCCATGAGTATTATGACACTCAGCACATTTCATCTTACCTTCTCTTATGGGATGGTGGGAGGGAAATTGTGCTCGTGCTCTCATTTGCTGGTGACAATCGTAACAGAGTTCGGGATCTTCCTTATACAACATTTTCTTTGCTGTTGTCTTATGTGACTTATGACAATCGTTACATCCCACATCACTTAAGGCATGAAGATTACTTTTCCAGTGAATGAGGGATCCTTGAGCATGACATTTTAAGCAAATGGATGAGCTCTGAGCCGCCGTTAATTTACTAAAATTAATTATCTTCTCAACATCACCCCTTTCCATCACATGGGCACTCCCCGGCCCGTGACATCCTTCGCATCCTCTCTCACTGCCTGCAACTTCAAAACTGCGTATTTTGTAATGAATAGTTTCTCTAAAGTACTCAAACACATCTTCATGGCATACTGCACATGCTTCTGAACCAACATAGGTCGCATCGGGTAAAGTAACAACAGGAGCAACGTAGCTACTATATCGAGTACATGCGCTGATAATACAGAGTAAAAGAATATTGCTCCCGAAAATCCACTTTGGAATGTTGAATTTGGAAAACACTTTTCACCTTAACTGCAATAAGACGAGTTTATTGGAAAAATAATCTCTTGACATCTCTAGTAATATATAATATTTAGCAATCCTCAATTTGTAATTCCATACCAGATTCTTTTTAGAATTGCAAAGAATAATTCATGATTTTTTGTTTTTTTAAATTTGTTTCATTTATTATTACAGGGAAAATGTGTCAACCAGGGAAAAGAAGCTCTTCTAAATTAACCCCCCTTATTTACCTTATCTCTTTTTTTTCAATAATCAGCTTTGCTCAATCTTCTTTAGCTTTTGATGAGCAAAATTGCCTGCTCTGTCATAAATATCGGGGATTGAGCTATATAGATGAAGACGGGCAACTCATGCTTCTCTACATCACCGAACCCAGTTATTTGAATAGCCCCCACGCACTACCCAAATGCGGAGATTGCCACACAGATGTAGAGGGGTTTCCTCATGAATCAGTGAAGAAAGTCGATTGCCTTGTACAATGCCATGTAAGAGAGCCTTTTTCAGAAAAGTTATTTTCCCATAAAAAATCAGCAGATTTACTGAATGATAGTGTTCACTCCAGAAGGGATAAAGACGGCAATCTAAAGGAACATCAGGAAGATTTGCCAGATTGTAAAACCTGTCATAATGATCCGCTATACAGACCTTTCTACTACTTTAAATCTGCACATGCTGGCATATCGAAAAAGGTAATAGGTCGCTGCCTTGTCTGCCACGATGATGATATTTATGTAAAGAAATTTTACAGCCATTTTTCCTCCCGCATGCAAAAACTGAGACCTCCTAAAGAACTGGTTGCTATGTGTGGTAAATGCCATGAAGATGACGAGGTCATGCAACGCCATGGCCTTCCAAATGTGTTGCATTCCTACAGGGAGACTTATCATGGCAAGGCTGTTCATTTTGGTGATGAGTGGACTCCAGACTGTCTGGATTGTCATGTGAAAGCAGGAGAGTCTGTACATCTTATGCACGCAAAAGACGATCCCAGATCATCCGTCCATAAAGACGAAGTATTTAACACCTGTTCGACTCTCGACTGTCATCCAGGAACTGACTCAAAGCTGGATGGTTTTAATCCTCACCCATCACCAGACATAAAAAAGAATCCCGTTATATTTTTTGCTACACTCTTTTTCTATTTTCTCACTACCATTACCATTGTTTTTGTCATGCTAATGATTATCCTGGACATAGCAAGAAGATTATTCCCTAATTGTTCTCTTTTTCCACTGAAAAGTAGAGATAATAAATGAGCGCTGAACTAAGAATCAAAGAAAGCAATGAGCAAAGATTTTTCCTTCGCTTAACACTCAATCAGAGAATACAACATATTGTTCTTATTCTCTCCTTCAGCGTCCTTGCCCTTACCGGCATGCCGATGAAATACTTTGATAGCTCATGGGGCGCATCTCTCTTCGCTCTCTTTGGAGGGATCGTATGGGCGCCTATCATCCATCGCATTGCAGCAATTGTTATCCTCCTGATGTTTTTCTATCACGTAATCTATGTTTTAGTCATAGCCTATACAAATTTTATCCGACCTTTAAAAAAAGAGAATCGATGCACCTTCCGCAATATTATTAAATCCATCTTAAGCATGCCCATGATACCCAATGCGGCGGATCTGCGTGAGGCGAAAGAAATACTTATGTATTATTTTTTCATAAGCAGTAAAAAACCTGTTATGGGACGCTTTGGGGTCAGGGAAAAATTCGGTTACTGGGCCGTCTTTTGGGGTATGCCTATACTGGGAATCACTGGATTTTTCCTCTGGGCAGAAGGCATTGTTACACGATATCTGCCCGGCATTGTCTTAAACATCTCTTATATTGCGCACAGTGACGAAGCCCTGCTGGCAGTGACAGTTATCTTTATCTGGCATATCTACAACACCCATATAAGTCTATCAAAATTCCCTATGGGTATGTCCTGGTTTACCGGTTATGAAAACGAAGAAGAAATGATGGAAGAACACTACAATTTCTATCTTGATACAATGAAAGAAGAAGGGCTAGCTGCTGAAATCAAAGAGGAGAATAAATACCCTTTTGAAGGTCAGAGTCTCCTCGTCAGAATTTTCAAGAAGACCTATCTGGTTTCCCTCATGTTTATTTTAGCACTGGCCACTATTTTTATCGCTCTTACAATCTATCGGACAACCTTCGGGCACCTCCCCCCTCCTCGTGAAACTACAACACCGGAGAAGAAGTCTGTAAAACTGGAGGAGTTTTTAGAAAAGATTGTTTTGGAAGATAAAGATAAGGAAAGATTGTATCGGGGATACCGAATCACTATGGAAAAAGAGATTAAAGGTTACTATCATAATATTGCTCTTAAAGTTGAACCGGATAAACGCTCACACTGCATTATATGCCATGGTGATTTTCCTCATGGTGAAACCAAGCACATCCGCGCATTTCTGAATATGCACAACTTCTATTTGGCCTGTGAAACCTGCCACATCCGTCCTGAAGATGAAGCAGAAACATTTGTTTATCGATGGTATGATATTGACAGCGGAGATATCATGCAGAATCCGGTGATTGATATTAAATCGACTGATGAATTAGACATCAAGTTAATCCCCTGTCGTATAGAAAAAGGGAAACTCATAAGAGCGGATTCAGAAGAGAGGATTAAGATTACCAAAGATTTTATCCGTAAAGTTGAAAAGGATGAGATTAGTTTTGAAGAGGAAAAGAAGATATTGAAAAAAATACATGATCGGATCAACCCTCAATCCATCCAGTGTCAGGAGTGTCACACCAGAGATAAACTTATTTTACCTCTTGCGGAAATTGGCTATTCTGAACGGAGGATTGGATATATATGCAGTGACGAAATCAGCAGGATGATTCGCGATTACGAATTGTATTCCTCTCCAACTCACTTGAAAGCATGGGAGGGAAAGGAACAATAAACATAAAATTATTGTGATAACTTATATGGTTAATAATCTTTACGGGACTGTAATTTGAGAACTATTGTTTACTCTTTCGTTTTTATCTCTTTTCTTATAACCGATTTGCTGCAAGCTGCCGAACTAGAAACTACCACAGCGCTGCCTCTTTTTACCCTGGAATCCAGCCTCCATATGCCAAGCGATGTAGCTGTTGGTAAGCAAAATCGCATCTATGTTCTTGATGGCTCCCACGGTCAGGTTAAGGTCTTTAATGATAAGGGTAATTTCATTTTTTCTTTTGGGTCTAAAGGATCGGGGAAAACTCAGTTAATGAACCCTTTAGGACTTGATGTAGATGATGCAGGTAACGTGTATATTGCTGATTCTGGCAATCACCGTATACAGATCTTTGACCAGAATGGGAGATGGATAAGTACCTTTAATCTAACAAGGGAAACGGGATTAACCCCCCCTGATCCAACTGATGTAGCCGTTAACCGTGCTAAGGATCGCTGTTATGTTGTAGACAACGATAACCATAAAATTCTTATGTTCAACAAAACGGGTTCCAAGTTTCTTGGTCAGTGGGGAACCAGAGGAGAAGTCCTGGGAAAATTCCGTTACCCTTACTTTATCACAGTCAATAAAGAGGGAAACGTAGCAATAGTAGATCTGCTCAATACCCGTGTGCAAGTTTTCAACCCTGAGGGTAAATTTCTCCATCTAGTCGGCTCCTGGGGAGTTGACCGTGGGAATTTCTACCGTCCCAAGGGAATAGCCATAGACAATAATAACCGAATTTTTGTAAGTGATAGTGTCCTGGGCGTTGTTCAAATTTTCGATCCTCAGGGAAACTTCTTGTCTGTGGTGGGGAACAAGGAAGGACAAATACTGAGGTTCACGACCCCTGTTGGAATCTATGTTGACCATAATTACAGACTCTATGTAGTAGAAATGACAATGGACAGAGTGAGGGTTTTTAAACTTCAATGAATAATGCAAGATACAGATTGTCATGGAACATTTTGATAGCACTCCTTTATACTCTTCTACTATTCATTTTTGCCTACCCTGAAACTTCTAATGCAAGAGTCGCTCCCGGAAGCAAGGCAGATTCTGCTAAAGAGTGTGCCATCTGCCACTATCGCTGGGTCTATGCCTTCTTTGTAGAACACAGAGATGGGGAGCTGGTTCCATTTCCAGAAGAATCACCCGTAACTCTAGAAGCAAGATGTTTCTCCTGCCATGACGGTAGTGTGATGGATGACCGCGAAAAAGTTTTCAGTGACAGAGGTCACGAAACAGGCATCAAGCCTTCGGATAAAGTTAAGGTTCCAGAAGAATTCCCACTCGATGAGGAAGGGAAAATCCAATGCTATACCTGTCATATGCATCATGAATCTCCTACAGATTCAGGCATGGTGGAAACATGGCTCTTCACAAGATTCTCAAATGAAAACTCAGAGATGTGCAAGATGTGCCATATTGATAAAACTGGTGGGCCAGAGAAGGGAAACCACTCTATGCAGGCCAGTCCATTTCGAATCCCAAAAGAATTGATTGATCAAGGAGGTCGCCTGGGCACTGATAATCACGTTATCTGTGAATCATGTCATATAGCACATGGAGGAATGGAAAATAAATATCTCATTCTTCCTACCGAAGATCCTGTTTCTAGATCTGTCCTCTGTGAAGTCTGTCATGGGAAATACCCAAGTCTAAAAAAAGATAACCTGCTTAAATCCTACTCCCACTCAGTCGACATCAAGCCAGATACTGCCTCTATTCCAGACTCCTGGAGCAATGGCACCCCTGTGGTGAAAGGCACAAGGGGAGAAGTGGTCTGTCACACCTGTCATACACCACACAACGCAGTAGATCAAAAAGCTCTTCTTGCTGATGTGAACGAAAGAGATTCGCTCTGTTTGCAATGTCATTTAATACAGCAAAGTATTGCGGGGACAAAACATGACCTGAAAATCATGGCACCAAAAGGAAAGAATATACTTAAACGAAAAGCCAAAGATACCGGTCCTTGCAGTATCTGTCATCTTACCCATCAGGGAACGGGACCCTTTATGTGGGCACGACAATTGGAGGGACAGGAAGATCCTATGGTGGGAATATGCCAAAGCTGTCATTCAGAGGGAGAATGTGGCGAAGAAGTACCCATGCCCGAATCAAACCATACTATGGGAATAGCAGCCAAAACTTTTAGAGAGCCGATGGCACTGCCACTTTACACCCCCAAGGGGAAGAAAGACACGCAAGGTGCAATCTACTGTTCCAGTTGCCATAACGCCCACCAGTGGGAACCTCTTGATCCAGATAATAGAGGCTCTAAAGATGTTAAAGCTGATATTAATAACAGCTTCTTGCGAGCGACAAATCAGCAATCAGCTCTTTGCCTTGAATGTCATAAAGAAGAAGAATCAATTGGAGGAACCGACCACGATCTTTCCCACTCTGCACCTGATGAAAAAAACATACTTGATCAATCACCTGAAGAATCGGGAATATGTGGCACCTGTCATTTAGCTCATGGGGGAGCAGATACCTTCATGTGGGGAAGGGAGTTTAAAGAAGGAAATGAAACAACAATTATGGCTCAGCTTTGCCTTGAATGCCACAGCGAAGGAAGTTGCGCTGAAGAGAAACAGATTGGTAAGCACTTTCATCCCATTAACGTAAGATTGAAAAACTCTTCAGAAATATCACTTCCCCTCTTCTCTCCAGGAGGAGCAGAGAATGATCACGGAATGATTTTTTGTTCAACCTGCCACGACCCGCACCAGTGGAATCCTGCCAATCCGGAGAAGAAAGGTGAAGATGGAACTCCATCCGATAGTTTCCTGCGCATCGCAAGTTCTGGGAATTCCCCACTTTGCTCTGAGTGCCATCAAAGCCAAAGTTATATTGAGGGAACCGACCACGACTTAAGAGTAACAGCGCCTGATGAAAAAAACAAGCAGGGTTTGCTCCCTCAAGAATCCGGTTTGTGTGAGCAATGCCACGCTGTTCATAACTCACCATACCAGTCCTTTATCTGGGGCAAAAATCTGGGACCTTCTACGATTGCAAACTGGAAGGAAGAATTTACTTCACAAGACAATTTTATGACAGGTCTTTGTACCAGTTGTCATCTTGAAGGTAAGTGTGGTGGAGCAAAAATTCCTGAGTACGGGCTTCATCCCAACAAAATCTACATGGCTATATTACAAGAGAAATCTGATTTAACGGAACAGGGGCAATATGAGAAGTTCATCCATAGATTCCCCCTCTTTACTGATGAGGGCGAAAAATCTACCGAAGGGAATATTGTCTGCACTACCTGCCATGATGTCCATCTCTGGATTGCCTCTCACCCTCATAAGGGAATAGGTGAGGAAACAGAGGGAGATGCAACTAATAGCTTTTTAAGGAAAGGTATTTCCTTTACTTTCTGTGCTAGTTGTCATGGAGAGGAGTCAATTTACCAGTATTTGAATTTCCATTTTTTCAAAGGACGGAAGAACTAGCTGTCTATTATAGTCTGAAAACTTAGCAAATCAGTCAAGTTTTACTCAACGGTACAGTTTTGCAAAGGGATACTGGATACAAGATACTGGATTCTGGCAAAAGAACGACCAACAGTTTCTATCCAGCATCGCGAAACCTCACCGGTTTAAGTCGAAGCTTTACTGGGAATAATCACAGTGTTCTGAATCATATGCTTGACATTTACTCCATTTTTTATTATCAAATACTGTGCCAAACACCAAGAAATGGAAAGGAATATCAATCTGCTAGTTGTAACCAGAACGCCAAATAAAATGAGAAACAGTCAATGAGAAGGGTAACTTACACAATTCCTTTATTTATAATAGGAATTCTACTTATAACTAGTTTTTTAAGTTGTCAGACTTCTCCCTCGCACAATGAGAATTCAGATAGCTCTTCAGAGACAACCCTTGCCCCAACACATTTAGTCATTGAAAAAGATCCTGTGACAATGACGCTTGTCCCTGCCAGAACGTTCAGCATGGGGAACGAAGCAGGAAATGAGGACGAACAACCCGTACACAAAGTATATGTCGATGCATTTTACATAGATACTGCAGAAGTAACATGTGCACGTTATAACCATTTTTTGAAGGAAACAGGCTATCCTTCTAATCAGCTATGGAATCCGGAATATGACAGACCAGACGACCCTGTGGTAGGAGTAAACTGGTATGATGCTGTAGCCTTTGCTAAGTGGGCGGGCAAAAGACTCCCTACCGAGGCCGAGTGGGAAAAGGCAGCACGTGGCGGATTGATTGGAGATAAATATCCATGGGGGGATGAGATTACTCGTGAAAAGGCAAATTATAATTCTTTCGGAACAACTCTTGTAAAAAGCTATGAACCTAATGGTTACGGTCTTTATGATATGGCAGGTAATGTTTGGGAATGGTGCCAGGATTGGTACAGCAAAGACTATTACAACACAACTCCTAAGAAAAATCCCCACGGGCCCATGCTTGGCGAAAGAAAAGTCGTAAGGGGTGGTGCCTGGTATAATAATGAGACAGCTTTGCGGGTGTCTAACCGGCATAGAAGCTACCCTAGTGTAGGAAGCTTTAATATTGGATTTAGATGTGTTAAGTCAGTGAAAGATATGAATTGAAGGATTTAGAGATTTAGGAATTCAGGGATTGGGGGATTGAAGAATTTAGGAATTACAGATAAGAATGGGGTTTCTGATTCCCATCTTCTTTTAATAATACATACGAGATTCGAGATAATATGTTAGCCAGAAAAAAATTATTTTTCATAATACAAATTTCTTTATTTTTGCTTATAGTTTCATCCACACAAGCTGCAACTACAACTACATCTTTAAAGCCCGATTCTGCCAAAGAATGTGCTATCTGCCATTATATCTGGGTTGATACCTTTTTTATTGAAAAAAGAAGTAGTGCACTTGCAAATCTTCCTGCTGAACCAACAGTAGCAGATTCTGAAATGTGTTTCTCATGTCATGATGGTTCTACTGTAGATTCTCGTAAAAAAATTCATAACGACAGGAAACACCAGTCTGGTATCATCCCCTCTGATAAGGTAAAGATTCCGGAAATCTTTCCTCTCGATGAAGAAGGAAAGATGAATTGTGCAACCTGTCACAGCGCCCACGGCGTATCAACAGAGCCGGGAATCGAGAAAACAATTTTCTTGAGGACATCAAATAATAATTCTGAAATGTGTAAGATGTGCCATGTAGATAAAGATGGCGGACCAGAGAAGGGAAATCATCCCATTGATAAAACCACCTTGAAGATCTCCAAAGATATAACCAGGTATGGTGGCTATATCGGCAATGAGCCTAACCAGGTAATTTGCGAAAGCTGCCATGTGGCTCATGGCGGATTTACTGACAAACGTCTGGTTTTACCTGTGGATCGTCCAGGTGTATACCCTGTACTTTGCGAGGCATGTCATGGTAAAACACCCGGTCTTAACAAAGATATGAGAAGAAATCAATTCTCACACAGTGTTGACATTAAACCTGAAAATGCTGAAATTCCTGTCAAGTGGAAAAACGGTAATTCAATCAGATTAGGTCTAAGAGGCGAACTAGTCTGTGTTTCATGCCATTCCACCCACAGCCCTAAGGTTAAAGAATCTTTTCTCAACGAAAGAAATAACAAAGACTCTCTTTGTTTGCAATGCCATTCATCCCAGGAAAAACTTATTCGGGATACCAAACACGACCTTGCCCTGATGGCACCAGATGCTAAGAATGTGCTGGATAAAACGGTGTCTCAATCAGGACCCTGCAGTTGCTGCCATCTCACACACGAGGGAGTAGGACCTTTTATGTGGGCTAGAGAATGGGAAGGTGAAGAAGCGGCTCCTGTTGGCATTTGCAAAAGCTGCCACGCAAAGGGAGAATGTGCTGAAGAGGTAGCCATTCCTGATACTGGACACCCCATTGGAGTAAAACCTGAGGAAGCGAAGGTGGCAATGGACTTTCCCCTTTTTACGGCAACTGGCAAAGAAGATAAGCAAGGTGCAATTTACTGTTCCAGCTGCCATAACACCCACCAATGGGATCCTTTGAACCCTGATGATAAAGGATCTAAGGATGAAACGGGTGATATCACCAACAGTTTCTTGAGAGCGGCACATCAGGACTCCGTTCTTTGCCTGGGTTGTCATAAAGAAGAATCTGCTATTGAAAAAACAGACCATGATCTATCTCACTCTGCACCTGATGAAAAAAACATTCTTGATCAATCTCCTGAAGAATCAGGAATATGTGGAACTTGCCATTTAGCTCATGGAGGAGCTGAAGCATTCATGTGGGGAAGGGAGCTTATTAAAGAAGGAAATGATACAATTATGGCTCAGCTTTGTATTGAATGCCATAGTGAAGGTAGCTGCGGTGAAGAGAAATTGATAGGTGAGTACTTCCATCCTGTTAACATGAGCATGGAAGATACTGAAGATATAACATTTCCACTTTTCTTACCAGAGGGAAAGCAAGACTCTCAAGGCATGGTTTTTTGTTCAACCTGCCATAATCCTCACCAGTGGGATCCCAGTGATCCTGACAAAAAAAGTGAGGATGGAACCCCATCCGACAGCTTCCTTCGTCTATCAAGTGCTGTGAATTCTCAACTCTGCTCTGAGTGCCACCAGGATAAACGTTACATTGAGGAAACCGACCACGACTTAAGCATAACGGCACCCGATGAAAAAAATAAGAAGGGTTTATCCCCTCAAGAATCTGGCTTATGCGAACAGTGCCATGCTGTTCACAACGCTCAGACCAAAGCTTTCATCTGGAACAGAGATTTAGGACCTACTTTAGTTTCACACTGGAAAGAAGAATTCACGAATCCTGAAAACATGATGATAAAACTTTGTACCAGTTGTCACTCAGAAGATGAGTGTGCTGAGGAACAGGTACCTGAGTATGGACTTCACCCCACTAAACTATACATGGCTCTGCTTCAGGAACGATCCGATTTGATGAGCCAGGATCAGTATGAGGCATTCATTGATCAATTCCCCATTTTTACCGACGAAGGTGAAAAATCAGTGGGGGGGAATATCGTGTGCACTACCTGTCATGATGCTCACATCTGGAACGCCCACCATCCCAAGAAGGGATCAGGGGCAGAAATAGAAGGAGATGCCGTCAGCAGCTTTTTGCGAAAGGATATCTCCTTTACCTTCTGCGCAAGTTGTCATGGGGAGGAGGCACTATATAAATTTAAGTATTTTCACATGATTAAAGGACGAAAGAAAGAATCGACGGAAAAAGAGGATTAATCTATAATGCTTGCTGCAAAAACCATAAAATGGCTCATAATATTAATTATAACGCTAGTTTTAGGCTGCTTGTTAATAACTCCCAGCATCTCCACGGACAATGAAGAAGCTACTGTCCTTTATGAGATTCGTTCTCCGGAAGAGATTATTAACCCTCATTTTACTGGTAAAGACTGTGATACATGCCACGATGAGGCGCCAGAACCCGGCGATAGCGATCTCCGATTGAAGTTTGGAGGAGATGACATAGCCATGTGCAACTCCTGCCACGAGGCCGAACAGGTTAAGGGAGAGATTCATCCGGTAGGAATTATTCCACCAGAAGGGAATTCTATCAATATTCCTGATACGTTCCCTCTCTATGAAGGGAAAGTTACCTGCAGAACTTGCCATGATGTATATCTCCAGTGTAAAGCAAAACCTTCCGTACAATTTGAAAACATAGATTTCTTATGGGGAGCACCCTACAAAAAAACTACGGATTTCTGTTTCCGCTGCCATAAAATAGAAGATTACAAAAAGACCAATCCCCATGAACAATTAGACAAGGAAGGCAATATTTTAGAGGAACGATGCCTATATTGTCATCAAACGCTGCCCGACCCCTACACCGTGTCAGGCATAGAAAACGTTGGTTTTAGAACTGAAACGTCCACCTTCTGTATAGCGTGTCACGGGGCGCAAGAAACACTTCATCCTGCCAATGCAAATCATATGCTTGCTCCTCCGCAAGACATGTTAACAGCAATTGAAGCATCCGAGGATAAGTACGGTGTCATTTTACCTCTTTTAAAAGGAGACGTATTTTGTGGAACTTGTCACAATCCCCACGAAAAAGGAGTTATCAAGAGAGAGGAGGCAACAAAAGGTTCCGAGGCAGAATATCAAGTAAGACTCGACTGGTCGTATGATCTTTGTATTGCCTGTCACATTGAGAAAGAAGATTTATCCGCCAGAGAGATCGATATCGATATCCAGGACAAAGATCTAATCCTCACCACAAAGGGTGAGGACATACCCTCTTACCACAAATCCTTTATAGAAAAAAAGTGCAGGGCATGCCATATTATCACCCGGGAATCTCCAGAACGTCCGATTGTTTACAAGATGTGTTTTCAGGCAGATTGCCATGATGCATCCCTTATCGGAGGAACATTCAAACACAGCGATGCCTTAAAAGGCAATTGTCTTCTATGCCACAGCCAGCATGGGAGTCAATATGGTGCTCACATTGTTAATGACCAGCAGAAACTCTGCAAGGCGTGCCACCCCCTCTTAGGCAGAATGGAAGAAGAAGGTGAAAAGGAAGAGGAGGAAGGAGAGGACTTTCACGACTATTACCTAGCTCTTTTCCGAAAGCTTGTTCCAGACCAGGAAGTAACCTGCAGTTACTGTCATGGAGAAAACCATAGTGAGAAAGTTTACGAAAACGGAATCGTTACCTGTTACCAGTGTCACAACTATACCAAGCAGTTAATTAAGGGCAAGAAGGGAAAACCAAAAAATATTCACGAAACATTCATACGATTCGTAAGAGATAACTGTACCTACTGCCATGATCCCCATAGCAGTTCTTACCCGCATTTATTGAAGGAAGAACCGGAATCGTATAAATAAAAATAAGAAAAAGAACTGTTTTAAAATGTAGCTAGACGTAAAGGCGCCGCTGTGCTATTTAAATAAACCACATACTGTCATTCCCGCGAAAGCGGGAATCCATAAGCATGTATTATAAAGGATTATTAATCAAAAAAATGATTGATGGTTGATCACTTATACAGTGTTTATATCTTAGCAAGTAAAAGAAATGGCACACTGTATATCGGTGTTGCTGCAAATTTGATTAAGAGAGTCTATGAACATAAAAATCATTTGGTTGATGGCTTTACCAAAAAATATAATATTCATAATTTGGTCTATTATGAAACAACAGAAGACATTAGCAGTGCAATAAGAAGAGAAAAACAAATTAAAAAATGGAAAAGGAAGTGGAAAATAGAACTAATTGAGAAGAAAAACCCAAATTGGAGAGATCTTTATCATGACTTGATATAGATTCCTGCTGGAGTTTATCCCGTACTAGATACGGGGCAGGAATGACAATGATATAGATAGTCACAAATTCACACTATCTAACTTTCAAATTCAGTTCTTTTTTAACCACACATTCGTTCGACTGTTATTTAAAATTAGGGGTGACAATTCATGAAAGCTCGAACTCTCTTATTTAAATTTTTACTAACTGTAATGACCATGGCAACTTCGCTTTATTTTATCCCCTGCCTCATGGCGGCAGATGTAGAAAACTGTGATCTCTGCCATAAATATTCAGGGCTTGGAAGAATCGATGAATCAGGCAAGAAACACCTCTATTATGTGAATGATGTATTATGCCAGCAATCTGTTCACAGAAAGATTCGCTGCAAGGAATGCCATAGTGACATTGAGAAGTACCCTCATCCCAATCCTGAAGAAGTGGATTGCTCCACAGTATGCCACCTTGTTGACCCTTCAACAGACAATAAATTTTCACATGCCAATATGATTGAAGGGTATGATCTGAGTGTTCATGGAAAAGGCCCTGAAGACAATCCCAAAGAACACCCGGAAGACCTCCCTTCCTGCACTTACTGTCATGAAAACCGCACCTACCAGCCGGTAAGTGGGCTGGCTGACGAGCATAGAGGAGTTGCTCAGGAAATCCTGGACCGATGTCTGGGCTGCCACACGGATGAACAATGGACCCGGTACTTCTACAATCACTTCACCCATCGTTTGCATCAGCGTCGTTCTTCCGAAAGAATGGTAGAATTGTGTACATCATGTCATGAGGATGATGAGATGATGGAACGTCATGGCTTAATTGTAACTGGTACTTTTCATGATACCTTCCACTGGCAGGCTATAAAATATGGAGATCCTAATGCCCCTAATTGCATTACATGTCATGCTCCTGTCGGATATTCATCACACGAGATCATGCCCAAAGATGATCCCCTCTCTGCCATCCATAAAGACAACCTGGTTCGAACCTGCAGCAACCAGGGCGGTCTCCAGACATGCCATCCCAACGCCACCACTGCTTTTGCCCAGGGCAGAATTCACCCCACACGATACAAAACGGGTGTCTTTGAAACCAAAATGAGATCCTTCCAGTCTTTATTTGCCAGTCCGGCAAGTGCAGAATTGACTGGACTGGAGTATTACCAGCAACTACTTCTTCAACTCATAAAGTTTTTTTATATGATACTCATAGGCGGTCTTATAAGTTTCATGATACTGCATCAAATACTGGATTATTTTGCCACCAGAAGAGAAATTAAAAAAGGAGGACTGCACCAATGAACGGAGACAAAGAAAGTTGGACAATCGGTGAACCCGAATCGTATCTTCCCCATAAGGAGAAGTATTATATCCGGCTTAACCTTACTGAACGGATCCAGCACCATCTTGTCTGGACCACCTTTGTAACCCTCGCTATAACAGGATTTATGGTAGAATTCCCTGAAGACTGGCTATCCCTTTTGGGTTCTCATAAAGAAACTGTTTTCTACTATCGAGGGTTACTTCACAGGATTGCCGCTGTAGTCATGACTGCAAATCTCTTCTATCAGGCATGGTATATTACGCTCGCAAAACCAGGTAGAGGTTATATTGTCGACATGATTCCCAGACTCAAGGATGCCAAAGATTTCTATCAAAACATGTGCTATTACTTGAGACTGACCGACCAAAAACCCCTTTTTGACCGATTCAATTACAAAGAGAAGCTGGAATACTGGACAGGCTGGATAGGCAATATTATCATTACAGTAACCGGGTTTTTCCTCTGGTTTCCAAAATACTTTCCCAAATTTGTTTTCGACCTTTCTATTCTACTACATACCATGGAAGCAATCCTGGCCTCTTGTGCCATCATGGTATGGCATTTTTACGAGGTTCACCTAAAACCAGGTAAGTTCCCTATGTCTAGAATATGGCTGGATGGGAAAATTCCCGAACATGAACTTGAGGAAGAACATCCGCTTGAATATCAACGTATTAAAGAGGCTGAGATCAGCTAAAAACCGTTGTTTGATCAACATGAGGTTATAAATGATGAATAAGACACCAAATCCATCTTTAATTTTACATATGATATATAACTTACTTGGATTTCTATTCCTGTTATTTATCATTGTGAGTGTAGCATCCCTTGCTAAATTCCTCTATTTCCCCTCACGCGATTTAGCTATATCAAAAGATATACCACCAGACAAATTTTCTAAAACGATAAGGAAAACTGTGGGGGCAGGTCATTTTCACATTTTAGACAAAACTGTATATACCGACGTGGAAAACGCTCCAATATGCTTGCAATGCCACGGAAATTTTTGTCATGTCAAATCCGAGAAGCTAAGATCGTTTTACAATATGCACACTTTCTTCCTGGCTTGTGAAACCTGTCACATTAGAAAAAAAGAAGGGGAAGATATCACATTTAAATGGTTTGATGACAAAACCGGTGAAATCATTACAGAGCTTAAGGGAGAAAATGGAAATTTTGGTGCCAAGATCGTTCCTGCAAAGGGTGGAGATGGGGAGGAACTTAAACGACTGGATGAATTCCCTGAAGACAAGAAGGCCCTTGATTTTATAAAAAATAGAGATACATATACCGAGGATGAAAAGAAAACCTTCATAGAAGTATGCATGAAGAAACACATTTCTGAAAAAGCAATTGAATGTGAAGAATGTCACCAGAAGAATGGTTATTTTGACTACAAAGCTCTTGGCTATGATCCGGTTCGCTCGGCTGAACTATCGCGCATTGAAATCGTCCAGATGTCCAAAGATTATGATGAATTCTATTTGCCGACCATGTTTGACCCAAACATAGTTGGTGGAGAAGGTGGTGGGAGTTAGATAATACTGGATGCTGGATAAGGCAATTTAGAGATTAAGGAATTTAGGAATTGCGGATTTTGGATTGCGGAGCCGTGGGATAGTAAATGCTGGAGTGATGGGGTAAACGAATGCGGGTTGCGTTGCTACAGGCTGAATGCTGGAAACTGGATGTCTGATACTGGATACTAAATGCAAGATACAATATTCAGGACTTAATCAATAAGATTTTTTACTAATTCCTCAATGCCTTAATTCCTAAATTATCAATCTTTTGTATAATGGAGGTTTTTCTTTGTACCTTATGTATCGATTACTACATAGTGTTCTCACGGTTTCACTTTTTGCGTTTACTCCAGTTGCAAATGCACAGGAAGTTTCTGTCCCTATCTTCAGGGCTCAACCCCTCCTTACCATTCAACATAGTTTTAGACAGCCCAGTGATGTGGTTGTTGGAAATAACAAAAAAGTTTACGTTCTGGACGGAGTCAACAATAAGATAAAGGTTTTTAACCTTCAAGGTACCTACCTCTTCTCCTTTGGGGGAACTGGAAAAGGCAAAGGGAAATTCAATTTCCCATTGGGAATAGGTATAGATAAAAATGACCGGATTTATGTGGCTGACTCAGGTAACCACAGGGTTCAGATTTTTAACTCTGACGGAGCATATCTATCTCAGTTTACAACGAACACCGATAAAGGGAAACCATCCGATCCAACAGATGTTGTGGTAAACAGCAAATTAAAAACATGCTATGTTGTTGATAATGACAATCACAGGATTATCCTCTATGACCTGAAGAAAAATACAATAATAAACATCCAGGGAACAATGGGGATGGGAAAGAAGGAATTTCGTTTCCCCTTTTTAATCGATATAAATCAGGAAGGGAATCTTTACATTGTTGAGGTAATCAACGCCAGAGTCAAGGTTCTTGACCCAGAAGGAAACTATGTTACTAACATTGGAGGTTGGGGGGTAGAAAAAGGAGAGTTTTACAGACCCAAAGGGGTGGCAATTGATTCTAAAAACAGAGTATTTGTAAGTGATAGTTATCTTGGAGTCATCCAGGTGTTCGATCAGGATGGGAAATTTTTATCTGTTCTTGGAGATAATAAAGGCAATATCTTAAAATTCGAAACACCAACCGGCCTCTTCATTGATAAGAAAATGAGGCTGTATGTTGTAGAGATGCTCGCTGATAGAGTAAAAGTCCTTCGTTTAAAAGATTAATAATCACCCCTCATATACTTCACCGCAGAGGACGCAGAAATCGCTGAGAAAATATAGAAAAAAAGTACCTATGAATAATCAGTAAATTGCCATGGTTTTACCTCTATTTTCTCTGTGTCCTCTGTGGTTGGTTGTATTTTTCACCTTATGAAAGGAAATACCTTTGAAAAACTCATTTCTAAAAGATTTTTGGTCCTTCATCACTTCCCTTAAGTTAACTGTAATCATACTGATTATCTTGTCCATTACTTCCATTATCGGTACCATAATACCACAAAATGAATTGCCTTATATTTATCTTAAATATTACAAGCCTTCCACTTACAAATTGTTTAAACTCTTAAGTTTTGACGATATGTATAACTCCTGGTGGTTCACAACCCTTCTGGCGCTTTTTACCCTCAACCTCATATGCTGTTCATTCAAACGTTTCCCAAATTTCTGGAGACTTATAACCCAAAAAGAGAGAGACCTTGATGATCAACTTTTACAGTCACTGCCTCTTAAAAAGACGTTCCGATTAAAAGAATTAAGTGATCACACTAAAGCTGAACTGAGTCGGATTGTGCAAAAGCACTTCCATAAACCAACTATTTTTCACACTTCATCTGATGTCTTAAGTCTTTTTGCCGGGAAGGGTAAGTATACCAGGTTGGGTTTTCATATCACACATATTGGGATAGCGCTGATTATCATTGGTGGTATTCTTGGGAACTATGGTTACCAGGGATTTATGAAGGTAGTTGAAGGAAAAACATCTGATATTATAACATTAAAAGGCACCACAAAACAAAAAAAACTGGATTTCTCCATCCGCTGTGACGATTTTGAGGTTTCCTTCTACCAGGAGACTCAGAGGCCAAAGGACTATAAGAGTAACTTGACTATTATCGATGGAGGGAAGGAAGTTAAAAAGAAACTCATTGAAGTAAATGACCCTCTCTATTACAAAGGAGTTTATATCTATCAATCCAGCTATGGAACCGTTCCAGACCAGGGAGAAGTTGTTTTGAGTGTCGCACCCAGGGCAAATGCAAAACAAACCAGAAAATACAAAGCTGAAATAGGTGAGAGTTTTACCTTAGAGGATAAAAGCCACGATGTTAAAGTAAAACGATTCATTCCAGATTTTACTTTAGATCAAAACAAACAGGCAGTAAGCCGCTCTCAGGAACCAAGAAATCCAGCAGTGCAAATTGCACTTTTTAAGGATAATAAATTACTCTATGAAAAATGGATTTTTTTAAAATTTCCAGATTTCCATGGATCAGAAAAAGGAGATTATCTATTTACCCTTTCGGGCTTTTCAGCGAAAGAATATACAGGACTCCAGTTAACTAAAGACCCGGGTGTATGGGTGGTATGGATTGGATGTTTTTTACTAACATTGGGTTGCTATCTTCTATTTTTTATGAGCCATCGGAGACTATGGATTGTTGCTGAGAACAAAAAGGGGGAATATATTGTCACTATGGCTGGCACAAGCAATAAAAATATGTTATCATTCTCTAAAGACTTTGACCAAATCCATCAAGAATTGAAAATAATAGGGAAATCAGTCACTTAAAAATGATAATTTCAAAAAAAGTCACTAACTAGACGGCACAGTAAGAAGCTCCAGATGCAAGGCGCGCGAATCTTTAGGAATGAGGCGTACTTAAGAGTACGTCGGAATGACTAAAGAAGAAGCGCAACACAGCAGATGGACTTTTTACGAAGCCGTCAAACATAAAAGGAGAAGCAAGGATGGACAGTTCTTTTTTCTTAGGTATTACAACCTTTATATATCTTTTTGCTATGGTTCTATATTTCTACTATCTCTTCTTCAGAAACAAAACATTGGGGATCATCGTAAAAGTTACTACTATTATAGGTTTTCTAGCTAACATATCTGGATGGGCTATCCGCTGGGTAGAATCTTATCAAATGGGACATGGTTATATCCCATTATCTAATATGTACGAAGCCCTAGTCACCTTGTCCTGGTGTACTGTTTTGATGCTTCTCGTAATAGAACAAAAATATAAGACAGACATCTTGGGAGTTTTTGTATTTCCCATCGTTTCAATTGCTATGGCTTATGCTTCACTTTCTCCTAGCGTTCGAGACGAGATTGAACCTTTGATCCCGGCGTTACAAAGCAACTGGCTCACTTATCATGTCTTTACCTGCTTTTTTGGCTATGCCGCTTTTGCTATTTCTTTTGGCGTAAGCATTGTCTATCTTGTTAAAAACAGGAAAGCAAAAGCGTCTTCAGGGGAAAGTTCAGGTCTGCTCCCTGATCTAAATATTCTAGATGAAGTCATTTACAAGGCTAATGCAGTTGGATTTCTGCTCTTAGGGATAGGCATAATTACAGGGGCAGTCTGGGCAAATTATGCCTGGGGAAGTTACTGGAGCTGGGATCCCAAGGAGACCTGGTCTCTCATTACCTGGTTTATATACGCCACTTTTCTCCACGCCAGACTGACCAGAGGATGGAGAGGGAACAAAGCAGCTATTCTATCCATTATAGGTTTTTGTGGCGTCCTCTTTACCTTTTTGGGAGTTAACTATGTCCTCTCCGGTCTGCACAGTTACGCTTAGTTACCTGGACTTTTACAAATTCAGAGGTGGGTAGGGAAGGTCATCCAGAGGATATTTTGAAATAGAATATCTTATCCCTGAGTGTTCTTTCAATCTTAAAGTTTGTTTCCTGCCTAAGCTTTTTATTCAGACGGGATATCAGGAGTCGAAGGGCATGCATATCATGGATATTAAGTTTTTTGTTGCATACCTCATTAAAAATTTCCTCGTAGTTTTTCTCGCCTTGGCGAAGTATCTTAAATAACTCAAGCTGTTTTGGTTTAAGAAGGGTGTGAATATTCTCGCTCTGCTTTTTCCTTCTTTCTTGTTCAAGCATTGCAGCAGGATTTTCTTTAATTTCAATTAACTCTTTCTTAAGCTCACTTATAAGGAGGCTCTTTTCTCTTAACTCATTTTCTCTTTCTTCTAAAATGTAAAGTAACTCGCTGGATCCAAGATCGTCGTCCCGTTCCAGTAGCTTATCACTTTTAAATCCATCAATGTAGGAAATCACTTCGTCCAAATCCAGAGGCTTAGGAAGAATAATCTCCACCCCTTCCTTTTTTGCTTCCCCAACCAGCTTATGCATGGTGTATGCAGTTATCATCATTATGTTACTACCACAATACCGTTTGGATCACATACTGATCGGTGTATGAGTTGTCATTATCGTGATGATATGCATGAAAGAGTAGGGCATAGTGATTGCGCTCAATGTCATGAGGACACACCGGGAAGAAAGGAAAACTTTATGGGAGCAGAGGCGTGTGCTGCCTGTCATCCGGGAAGTGATCCCGGCAAGTGCGGTTTAGTAGAAGTACATCCTCCCATGTGGTGCTTCGACTGTCACAAAGAGTGCGAAGAGGTCGTAACTACCACTACGGTAGGACCTGACCCTACGACGACTACTACAGCACCACCTTCTGATCATATTGGAACCTGTTTAAAATGTCATTCCACGGATGATTTACATGAGTACGAAGGACACAGTAACTGTTCTGGGTGTCATGATGGTACGGCTCAATCGGGCAATGTAGAACCCGGTGCATGTATTACCTGTCACCCAACAGGTGATCCGGATAAGTGTAACTTGGTAGACATACATGGTTCTTCCTGCTACGAATGCCACTTTGAATGCACGGGGGGAACTACTACTTCAGTAAAGCCAACTACCACTACAACAACAGTACCCTCCTCTACACATATTGGAACATGCTCACAATGTCATCATACGGATGATTTACATGAACGTGCAGGACACAGTGAATGTAGTATCTGTCATGATGGTACACCTCAAGCGGGGAATGTAGAGCCATCGGCATGTATCCTCTGTCACCCCATAGGTAATGCGGGTAAATGTAACTTAGCAAACATTCATGGCAGTTCCTGTCTCACATGCCACTTCGAGTGTGAGGGGAATACAACCACTACTTCAGAGAAACAAATTCCCGATACCACAACAACCTCTTCCGCTACACAACCTTGCACAGCAGAAGAAATTTATGGCGAGGACTCAGAAGAAGTTGAACTCCTGAGACATCTTCGAGATAATGTGCTGGGTGCAACCCCTGAAGGGCAGGAGATGATAAGACTCTACTATCAGTGGAGTCCTATAATAGTTAAAACAATAGAAAATGACGATGAATCTAAAGAAGAGATAAAGGAAATAATTGATGGTCTATTGCTATTGATCAGGGCAGAGGTTGATTAACCCTGTAAGTTAGATTAACTTGACTTGACACTTCAACGATAATTTTGATAAGGAGGAAGAAAAGCTGGCAGGAGGTGTTTAATTTCTCGGTAATATGTGAGTACTTCGATGAACTCGGGTGAATATTTGGAAAGAATTCAAGAGTTAGAAGTCCGAGCTCCGTAAGAAAGACTACTTATTAAAAATCAACCACCGATGCTCCTTTAACTTCCTTAAGATGGCAGGTGTCATTGAGGAGTGTGAGGTAATAGTTCCCATCTTTATATTCAAATCTGTTAATCGCACAGGTATCCTGTTTGATATACCAGAAATGAGACAGCTCAAGGCCCAGGATTGCACACAGGAGAACCTTATTTAATACCCGGTGAGAAACAACAGCCAGCGTTTCTTCCGGATGGTTTTTTCTAACCTTTTCTAAAGCCTTCATCGACCTCTTGCGTACATCCTCTAAACTCTCCCCATCAGGAAATACCACCTTTTGAGGCTCAGCAAGCCAGGCTTCATAAGGGTTTTTATATTCTTCTTTAACTTTTTCATGTGAAAGTCCCTGCCATTTACCAAAATCAATATCGATAAACCCCTCTTCTATCTCAACTTCTAAACCCCTGTTTTCCTCTAACACACTGGCAGTCTCAAAAGCCCTCTTAAGCGGACTCGAATAGATCTTATCTATTTGCACATCCCTTAAAGACTCTTGAACGGCTCCTGCCTGAGCTAAACCTGTCTCATTCAAGGCAACATCAATTCTCCCCCTGAATATCTGCTCCCTGTTCCAATCAGTTTCCCCATGCCTTATCAAAATCACTTTTGTCATAAATATATTTATCCGCTTTTTCAACCTTAATCACAAAATAAACACGACCCTACCGACTGCAACCAGAAGATTGATTCTACCATATAACCAACCCCTTTTCAATCCCCTTTACTTTCTTTCTCTTTTTCCCCTTGCCATAAAAATAATAATAAGCTAGTAACTAATGTGTGCACAAAAAGCTGCTTTGAAAAACTCTGTACTACTAACTTGCAACATCGTGTCTTTTTAGCACAGTTTTCATGCAACACACATGACAACTTCGCAAAAAGACCAATATGCCTTTTATTTGACTTTTTACAAAACAGATAAGTTTAGTTTCATTCTTCGTGGCCTTCGTGTTCTTCGTTGTTATATCGTTTTGGTTGCAGCTCTGCTGCGCTGTGTCCTCTTTGGTTTTTATAATATGAAAATTGCCTTCATTTCTGACTTACATGTTGATATCTCACCAGAGAGTTTTAAACTTATTGATTATATCAATGAGAAATTACTATCTCTCGAACCCGATGTCTTTATTATCGCTGGTGATATTGCTGCTAATAGTAAAACTTTTGAAGCAACCTTAAGTAAATTTTCCGCAGTTTCATGCAATAAATTCCTGGTTGCAGGCAACCATGATATTTGGATCGATTCTCCATCCAGTTTGCAGAGAGGTATTCACAGTGGAGTAAAATATAATGAACTCATCCCTCAGATCTGTAAGCGCAATGACTTTATCTATCTTGGATTAGAACCCAATTTAATAGATGGAATTGGCTTTGCCGGAACCATAGGCTGGTATGACTATACGCTGAGAAATAAAAAATATGACAGCAGGTTCTCTATCGAATCATACCGAAACAAACAGTATCGTGGAAAAATCACCTGGAGTGACCTCGATTTTGCCCATTGGATGAATGGTTCAAATAACAAAAGAAAAAGTGATGAAGAAGTGGCTCAAGAAATGGAAGCCTCATTGCAAAACCAGATAAAATCTCTTAGCCATCAGGGGATTGACAAAATTGTGGTTGTAACCCACCACGTCCCTTTCCGTGAGATGCTCATATATCCAAACCTTCTTCCCTTTGATTTCTTCAGCGCATTTATGGGGAGTGAAGGACTGGGAAACATTATCTTGGAGGAAAACACTGTTACCCATGTTATCTGTGGCCACAGCCACATAAAAAGCTCACTAACGATAGAAAACGTTCAAGCAATGAAAAGCCCCCTGGGATATCCACGCGAGTGGCGCACTAAAAATCCCGATAAACTCATAGATGAAAAGCTTAGCTTTTTTGAACTATAATAACGGCTCCATCTTTTCCGTAAAATCTATCAATTAGTTTTGGACGCAGATTTCCGCAGATATGCGCAGAAGACTAACTTTAAATCCTGTCAATCTGCGTTTATCTGTGTCCCAATAAATATTCCACAAAAAGGAGACAGACAATATGGATAAACAGTTTGAAGAAATGATGAGGAAGAAGGTAGAGCTTGACCGCCTCAAAACAGAGAAAGAAGCGATAGAGTTCTGGCATACTAAACTAGTAGCTATAAAAAATGAGCAGACTTTAGATGCATTACAAAGTAAAATTAATGAAATTATTCATACCATGGAAAACAGAATGGGTTTTCTTGAAAGGGAAAGCAGAAAAATGTAGATTGTGAATTGAGGGATTTTGGAATTAAGGAATTATGCTAATTCCAAAACGAGCTGCGCAACCTCAACCGCTTAACCCAGTTAAGTACTTATTATGCAAATTATTGATGCTCACATACACGCTGATTTTGACAGTCAATGGCTTAAACATATCGGCTATTACTGTGGAGTTGATTTCAGTTCTCAAGGGCTCACAAAAGAAATGGAATCATCTAATGTGATCCACTGTGTTTCTATGGGACTGCGCAGTCTTGATCTGGGAATGGACATCAATTCACCTACTCCTTATGAAACAGCAGAAAACCTTAAGCTGCCAGGGATTACTTACATTGGAGGGATTAACCCTTTTATTGCAGGAGATAAACACCTGGAAAGAACACGTAATAGTATTACCACCGGGAGTATTAAAGGCCTTAAAATCTATCTTGGTTACTTCCCCTTCCCTCCCGATACACCGGTTTACAGATCATATTACCGACTGGCCGAAGAACTTAACGTCCCTATCATTTTCCATACCGGAGATACAGAATCTTCCAACAGCAGACTAAAATATGCTCATCCTCTGGGCATTGATGAGATTGCAGTAGAATATCGACAGGTAAAACTCCTCATGGCTCATCTTGGCAATCCCTGGCTTATGGATGCTGCTGAAGTGGTGAGTAAAAATAAGAATGTATTTGCTGATCTTTCCGGATTTGTGGCAGGAAGTGATGATTATAAATATGTGATCAAATATCAATTGCCCCGGATTAAAGAAGCATTAGAATGGATAGATAACCCTTCTCAGTTACTATACGGCTCTGATTGGCCACTCACTCCCATGAAAAGATACATCGATTTCATTTGCACCCTTTTTCCCCATAAAGAAGATCAAGAAAAGGTCTTCTACAAAAACGCCCTTCAATTTTTCAACCTGGGCTAAATTTTTACTCTTGACAATTGAGGCTCAACCCTTTTTCATCTCAATCGAGTTTTTAAGACAGTATGTCTTTATAGCGTTAAGGAAGACTGTACCATACTGCTCTTCCTTTTTCAATCCCACTCCGCTAACTTTTAGAAAGTCATTTGCCGTGGAAGGTTTTCGCCTCGCCATGTCACGCAATGTCACGTCACTAAATACTATGTAGGCTGGTACTCCCCTTTTATTTGCAATCACCCGCCTGAGATTACGCAACACCTCGAACAATCCCCTGTTAACATTTTCCCATGAATCTTTAGAAGGCTTTGTTACTCTAGCACGCTTCTTCGCAGGCCTGAGCAGGCTGGGTGTTTCTTCTCCTTTCAAGACTCGCCATCCCTTCTCAGATACTTTAAGAACATTGTATTCCCCGGTCTTTTTTATATAATCCTGCGTCACAAGTTGTTCAATCCAGTCGCGTGTTATGCTTTTTTTAAAGTCGGACAAAATGCCGTGGGTGCTTAACTCGTCGTGTCCGCTTGCCATTATTCTCTGTTCACACGAACCAATCAGCACCGATGCTGTGTAGTCAGCACCGAAACGCTCGCCCAGACGAATAACACATGAAAGTATTTTTTGTGAGGTTACAAGTGAATCTTCCATGCAATCCAGGTCACCAAGACATACGTCACATGCAGCACAATTGCTCTTGTTCAAATTCTGACCAAAGTAGTTTAGGATTGCCCCATGCCTGCATACAACTCCCGTACAATATTCATACATTCTGTTCAGCTTGCTCAAGGCTATATTATTTGCTTCCGGTTCCATGTCTTGCAGGATAATTTTCCAGGTAGCATAATCGCTTCCCGAACAGAATATCCAGCACTCAGCTTCGAGTCCATCACGCCCTGCACGTCCGCTTTCCTGCTGATAGTGCTCCAGTGATTTAGACATGCCGGTGTGAATCACATAACGGACGTTTGATTTATCAATACCCATGCCGAATGCGATAGTTGCAACAATGGTGTCTGTTTTTTCCTCAATGAATAAATCCTGGTTTCTCTTTCGGTCTTCATCAGTCATGCCCGCGTGGTATGGCGCAACCCTGTAACCCCTGTCAGCCAGCTTGAAGGACAGCTCATCTACATCGGCACGCCGGATACAGTAAATAATACCTGTTTCACCTTTATGACGGTCAAGCACAGTACAGACCTGATTCAATTTATCAGTTCGCCGTTCGACCCTGTAAACAAGATTCGGCCGATCAAATGAGCCGACCAGCACTTCGGGATTATCAAGGCGCAACTGCCGGGCAATGTCGCGTCGGACATGTTCAGTTGCAGTAGCTGTATAAGCATGGATAGCAATATTGGGAAAAGCATCTTTTAGGAATCCGAGTTCCCTGTATTCCGGTCTGAAGTCATGCCCCCACATACTTACGCAGTGAGCCTCATCCACAGCAATCAAGGAAATTCTGGTTTTTCTCAGGAGTTCAACAAAACTGTCTGAAACGATTCTCTCGGGGGATAAGTAAAGGAGTTTAAGCGTTTTCTTGTAAATCTGCGAGATAACCGCATCCCGTTCCTTAAGTGATTGAGTGCTTTCAAAACGCGCCGCCGGAACACCACATTCGGCTAAAGCGTCTACCTGATCTTTCATCAGGGATATCAGAGGTGAGATTACTACTGCCATGCCCTGCATCACCACTGCCGGTGCCTGGTAACAAAGTGATTTCCCTCCTCCCGTTGACAGAACGACTATCGAGTCTTGCCCCTCAATTACACAATCCATAGCTTTTTTCTGTAACGGCAAAAAACTGTCGTAACCCCAATACTTCTTTAAAGCTTCTTCAACAGAAAACATACGTTTAAATCCCTCATACAGATATGCATAAAAAACATGAGACACTTATTATTCATGACAGAATTACCAATTTCTGCAGGGATTGTAAAGTGTAAGTTTTTTATCTAAGGAAAACGGGATACCATTCAAAAGATTGTTCGTACATAAGGGAATTAACGTCCCCCTGTATTTCAAGATATTCCTTGACAATCAGTTCTGCTATAAGTTACATAAATCGTGTTGTTTAATCTGTCATTAACTCTGATCAGAAAGCAGGAATTCTTTATCAATAATCAGCTTCGAAAGTGAGGTTAACAATGTCTACTGAGAAAAAAGGAATATGGAAGTATTGTTACTGGCTGGATGATTCAGCATTATCCAAGTTAAAAAAACAGATGGAAGAAAAAGGAATTAAAATGATACAGGCGGAGAGAAACCCCTGCGAGGCGCTCAAGGATGAGATAGGATATGCAGAACCCCACACATGGGGCATTATCTGCAAGCATGATGCTAAACCCTGGTATGATGCATCAAAGCACGCAGGGAAAAATCTTGTTGTTTCTTCTTTCCCTATTGGTGAGGAATACAAGCATTTCCTTGAAACAACTATCGAGCTTTCTTCATTTGAACCAGAAGAATTTCCTTCAAAAAAAGATTTAATTACACTGGCAAAAGACGAAACGTACCTCTCTTGTGATCTTGAAGGGTGGGGAGCATTCCCTAAAGAGATGGGAGAGGCCATTGTAAAAGGACTTACTAAAATGTCAGGTAAGCCTCTTGATAAATTTGAAGATCTTTTATCCAGCTGGGACGCTGTGCATTCAAATTTTGTCAATCCTAAGTACAGAGCTGGCGAAGAATATATGAATGCCCCCTATACCGTTGCCGATAGCATACACACTGGCACCTGCTGCGTAGAACTCTTTAATCTCCTTGATTCAAAAGAAGATGCCATGCTGGTAAGACCTTGCATCGGAAGTGTTATCGTTAAGGTTGTGGAACAGGATCGATATTACCTCGTTCGTCCGGCAAAGTAGCAACCGATATTCTTTTAACCCAATCGATAAACAGCGGATACCTTATATGAACTTAGAAAATGTGGCATTGATTATCGTTGATATGCAGAATGATTTTATTCATAAAAACGGATTCGTGAGGAAATATTCCCAGGGAATCGGGGTTCCAGCAAGTTCCCTTGATCGATTGAGAGCTCCCATTCCTCATATAAAAACACTCGCCGATTTCTTCCGCAATAACCGGAAGGAGGTTATTTATATCTATACGGCCTGGGAGAAAGATTACTCGGACGTTGCGATACCCTTAAGAAAAATGGCTGACAAAGCCAAAGAAACGGGTGCTTTGGTCAGAGGAAGTTGGGGAGCACAAATTATTGAAGAGTTAACCCCCCATGAGACTGACCATATGGTTATGAAGAAAGCTTACGGCGCTTTTTTCCAATCTTCCTTAGACCGTGTCCTACGCAATTTGGGCATTCAAACACTAATCATGACTGGTATCGCTACCAATTTTTGTGTAGAAACAACATCCCGTGAAGCTGTTGCCTATGGTTACAATGTCATTCTGGCAAGTGATGCAACAGCAACTTATGATCCGGAAGGTCATCAGGCAACCTTGAAGGTAATCGCTGCTGGATTCGGTGATGTAATGAGTACAGAAGAAATCATAAAAACGAATACACCGTAAAAATACTTAAATTCAATTGACCTCTTTGCATAGTGGATAATGACATCAAGATTCGGGATATGTCATTCATCTTGATATAATCCTTGACATAACCCTGTATCTTAGCTAGATTTACTGAAATTTATCTACACTTTTTTTTCAAATACATTTTTCAAAAGGAGTGTAAAACATGTTAAGAGCTGTCGGAAATTTTATTGCTTTTATCTTTAAACCCATCGGGAGAACCCTTCTTGTCGCCCTTGCCGGTCAAGTATTCTTTTTAGTATCCGTACTCACCATGATTCCCCTGCGCATGGCAGAAAATCCCGTGGTTAACTACAACCTTTTTTATCTGCCGATTTTGGCCTTGATTTTCTTCTCCCTTTTTTACAGAACCTGCACGGAGGAAAATGAAAGCAGAGGCATCATTTACGGTTATTTTAGCGCACTTGTTGCGTGGCCTCTTATTGGCGAGGTAGCCAGCATGCCGCTTGACAAAGGTATTGTCAAGCAGTTCAGCAGTATAAACATTAAGCTTCTGGGTGGATACTTTTATGTTGCTGCCGGCTGGATTATGCTTAAGGTCATGTGGCGGACAAAAGCAGTGAAAAATTCTCTCAATACATTCTTTCTGGTGTTCCTCGGTATATGGACATTTGAGCTGTACATGGACAATTATTCATCCAAAGTGCCCATCGATATGATGCCGGTTATTAGCAACTGGGTTGCCACAGTGTTCGGCATCGTATCCATTGTCCTTCTTGTCATTGCATGGAGGACGTCTTCCGTTGTGAAGAAAACCGTTTTGGGCTGCCTTTTGTATCTCACCTTTTCTCTTTTCCTCATGGGGTCCAGCCAGTGGAAAACCCCGTCAAAGTTTTATGTCAAGTATGAAGCGGCCCATATAGGCCATGAGATACAGGAACTACAGGAAGAACAGGAATATCTTGAATACTTGAGAAACTACATGATTAAAGAAGGGCTGGCAAAAGAGGAAGAACTCGTATCAAAAAAGCATGAAGAATCTGAAAAAGAAACGGAACAAAACGTGGAATAAATAGCTATGAACTGGAGGATGATACATGGAAAACAAATACACAACTCCACTTGCCCGATGGGCAAGATTTTTTGAGATATTTATCCCAGGCTATATGTTCGGGAAATCCTGGGGTATTGCAACGGCGGTAACCGTTGATCTTTACCGAGCCACTTTTCCTCCTTTTCTGATTGATGCCGCTCAATATTTAAAGTCGATACTCCATACAACGAACCATAATCTGGAGCGTCTTGTTTCAACTTCAGCGGGAGCAGTCGTCGGATTTCTCGTTATCGTAGTTCTGGCAATTGTTATGCATTTCGTTCTGAGCGACCGTAAATACATCGACTCTTTACGCTTTACCTCAGTAACCCTTATCCCGCTTGCCGTTATGAACGGGACTCTCTCCCATCTCACAAATACGCTTCTTGAGAGCCTGGGGATGGGTGGAAACCTTGACGAGCTTACAAAGAGCGCTCTCGAAGGCCCCAGAGGCCAAATTGTTATGTTCTGTGTCTTTTATATGACTTCAATCTGGATGCTCGGTATAAGGACCGGTGTCAGAGGCTGGCGAAGGTGGGGTGTCATTGCTGTTGGAATCGGTTTCGTAGTGGCATATTTTGCATGTGGTCTGATGATTACAGCCGGTGAATGGGAAGTGCTTTTACCTAAACTTCAGGCAACTTTAGCGGCACATTAAGGAGGCCAAAGAGATGAATATAACCAAAGAACGTTTTATTGCTATAAATAAATATCTCCTTCTTGCGGCACTGGCTATTTATCTTATTGGTGTTTTTACTCCAGTAAAATACCTCCAGCCTGGTCTCATCTTTGTCTTCGGAGCTGGATTCTTCTGCCTGCTTCATATACAATATTTCTGCTGCCGGCTTAAACATGCAGCACACATCTGGCTGTTCCCATTTATCATGACCATTCTATCATATTCTCTCCCGCTTTCAAAGCCAGCAGGCGAGAACAATATCCTGTTCTATACCTTAACCTTAATAATCAGCCTGATACCTTTCGTCCTTTTCATGTTCGGTAGAACCCAGGAAAAACCGGCTAAAAAAGAGAGGTTACCTATTGTCAGTTTCCGCACAGTTGCTCAAACAGCATTTTTTATGGCCTGGGCCTCGGTAACCTCATTTGCCTTTATCAAAGGCACCAGACCGGACCTATTTTTCTGGGCAATGTTCCATGTATCCACTGTTGCCCTTTTCCCTTTTTTATTTGGAAGAGTTATATGCAGTTGGATCTGTCCCAATGCAACCATGCAGGATGGTTTGTTTAAAAATATGGGTTTTAAGCGGCTCATCCCCAAGCTTCCCAAAGCCATCGAGGAACAGAGTCATACCTGTACGATGAATTTGAGCGGGGAGGTAGACAAAAGAGCACCTCTGCTTCCCGCAACGCTTCTCATGTGCTGGTTCCCCATGTTCTTTCTGGAGACCGTTTTTGACCTGACACAAGTAGCCTGGTATCCGGTTGCCTTCATGTACGGACTTATTATCTTGTCACCTTTATTCCCCTGGCGTAAAATGTGCACCCACTTCTGTTGGCTCTCATCATACCGCACACTTGCCGGCCATGGCAGCCTCTGGCGCATACGATTCGACAGATCGAAGTGTAAGTTCTGCAAAAAATGTGCTGCTGAAGAAGTTTGCCCTTTTTATATTGACATTCGCAACCAGGACAACGAAATGCCAGCAACCTGCTGTCTCTGTTTCAGTTGTATGGAGGCTTGTCCGTTTGAGGGTGTCATAACCTTCACGAGGTCAACGGAGGAAAAGGAAAGATTAAGAGCACTAAAAAGTTCTGCTTAAATCAAAGCCACAGAATTACACAGAAAACAACTTAACAAAAGAATTATTGCTGCCGTTTTACCTTAAGATCGTCAACATATATTACCCTAAAAAACCCTATCGGTAGAAAGCCACTCCAAATAAAGCCGCTCCCATTATAAGCACAGCTGGATGAATGTTTAAAAATGCTATTAGGCAAAAGCTGATAACAGCTATTAATGCTGTATGCCAGGAATTGACACTTGAAGGGAAAATATTATATACCACCAGAATAAGAAGTGCAATGACGACAGGTCTCACCCCTTTGAGCAATCCCTTGACAGCAGGGAGATCCTTATACTTTAGATAAAAGAATGAAAGAATAAGCATCAACACTAAAGAAGGTAAAATCAATCCTAAAATACTTGCTCCCACTCCTGCCATTCCACCTGTTTTGTAACCTGTAAATACAGCCATCTTAGTTGTAATGGGTCCCGGCAGTGAATTTGCCATCGCCAGAGCTTCTGTGAATTCTTTAATGGTCAACCATTTATAATTGTTCACCACCTCAACCTGAATAAGTGGAATGATCGAATGCCCTCCCCCAAAGCCCAAAATTCCCACCTTCGCAAAGGCATAAAACAGAACAATAATCTCTTTCATATATCCTCCTTCAAATTTAGAATCCCCCTAAATCAAGGTCTCTGGCTAAAAGTTATTCATTAAAATCTGCACAGAGAATTACTATAAAAAAGGTATAATTTATTGATTTAAGAAGTAATTTCTCTGTACTACAAACCTGCAACATCGTGTTTTTTTAGCACAGTTTGGTTTCAT
>CAZOKO010000004.1:0-47556 GCA_964580455.1 uncultured Thermodesulfobacteriota bacterium
ATTTTTCTAAATTCAATAAACATTACTTACCCATTTAAAACTTTAAAGAGCCGAATTTATTTATGTGTTATGCATATTAACTGCTGATATCACCTCCTTTGTGGTCAGCATCTTGTGTATTTCTAATCCCCACTTTCAATTTAAACTCTTTTATGGCGCAGTAAAGTACCGGCACCAGGAATAGGGTTATAATGTTGATGCTCATTCCCCCAAAGGAGGGGATGGCCATGGGTACCATAACGTCAGACCCCCGTCCGGTAGAGGTAAGAACCGGGATGAGTGCTAAAATGGTGGTTGCAGTGGTCATCAGACAGGGTCTGATGCGCCGTTCCCCTGCCTCTATCGTTGCCTCGCGGATGTCACGGACAGATGAAGGGGTTCTCCTGGTAAAGGTCTGATCCAGATAGGTGGCCATAATAACACCATTATCAGTAGCGATGCCAAAGAGCGCAAGAAACCCTACCCATACCGCAACACTTAGGTTAATGGTATGTACCTGGAAGAGTTCGCGCATATCTACCCCAAAGATTGAAAAATCCAGGAACCAGGGCTGGGCATAGGACCAGATCATCATGAACCCCCCTGCCCAGCACACCACAATTCCTGAAAATACCAGAGCTGTTGTCGGCGCTGACTTAAACTGGAGGTAAATGATCATGAAAATGATGAAGAGTGCCGCCGGCAAGACTACCATAAGTTTTTTCTGAGCACGGATCTGATTTTCATAACTCCCTGCAAATGTAAAATTTACACCAGCAGGAAGTTCAAACTCGCCACTCTCCATTTTCTGTTTTAAATATTTTTGGGCCTGCTCCACCACGTCCACTTCAGCATAGCCCGTTTTCTTATCAAAAACGACGTATCCCACGAGAAAAGTATCTTCACTTTTAATAACCTGCGGTCCGCGTACATAGTTAATCTTTGCAAGTTGCGTAATGGGTATTTGCGACCCATCAGGTGCAGGCACTAGAATTCTGCCCAGCGCTTCAATGTTGTCCCGGAGTTCACGCATATATCTCACCCGAACAGGATACCGTTCTCGCCCCTCCACCGTGGTGGTAATCTGTTTGCCCCCAATAGCAACCTCGATCACATCCTGAACTTGTTTCAGTTTAATACCGTATCTGGCTATAGCCTGCCTGTCGATATCGACTTCAAGATATGGTTTTCCGATTATCCGGTCTGCTATTACAGTTAAAGGCTCAACAGAGGGGACCTCCTTGAGATAACGCTCAATCTGTATGCCAACTTTTTCAATAATCTCCAGATTCGGCCCTTTTACTTTAATCCCCATGGGAGCACGCATTCCGCTCTGGAGCATGACAATACGAGCAGCAATCGGTTGCAGTCTTGGTGCGGAGGTGGTTCCGGGAATCTCAGTTGCTTTGAGGATGGCACCCCAGATATCATCAGGTTTTTTGATGCCATCCCATGCCTTCCGATCAGAGTTAAGTTTGGGGTCCAAAGGAAGACGCCATAAGGAAAATGGTCTCCCCTCGGAATCTGGAACAAGCCTGTTTTCCTTGTCTCGTATGAAAATACCTTTAACCATGTAAGGTTTACCGTCCGGCGCCAGAAGTGGTGTCCCATCTTCACTACGGAAGAAATCGGTTTCGTCAGCAGAAAAGCGAAATCTTATACGTTGTCCAGCACGGCCAACAATATATTGTGGCTTATAATTTATAACTGTCTCGATCATCGAGATTGGAGCAGGATCAAGAGGACTTTCAGCTCTTCCCAGCTTACCCACCACCAATTCCACTTCCGGAATATTATGCATTGCTATATCCTGTTTCTGAAGGACATCGAGCACTTCACCTATCGAAGCATGAGGCATGGTTGTCGGCATGAATAAATAGGAGCCTTCATCCAGCGGGGGCATAAATTCTTTGCCTAATCCTGGAAACTTGTGTGCTATATACGAAACTGGACTCACCTTTTTCACCGAAGTTGGCAACCAGCCGAAAAAGAAATCGAAGCCTAACCACATCAGCAAACCCAGGAATGTAATTACAAGGGGAATGGAGAGAAAGGCAATCTTGTGGTCCAAACACCACCCCAGCACCCGTTTGTACACACGCATAAAAAGGTAGAAAAATCCCAGCAAGCAGCCGATCAATACCACTATAAAGAAGAAATTACGAGTAATACCTCTTTCTGGTCCCAGGGGAATCCAGTGTTTACAAAGCAAGAGCGTTACAACAAAGACAGCAAAACCATTGGCTGATAAGGGTATCCATCTCTTGATGTTCTCAGGAATGAACCTTTTAGATAAGTGGTATCCTCCGATTAGTGCCATGAGAACACCTATCCACCAGGTAAAAAGAAATGCGGCGATGGCCCCTGCCCCAACCAGTGTCCCATTCATTATTCGCTGAAGTTTTTCCCCTCTTGCTTTCCCTGCGAAAAGGATATGGGCAAAAGGCGGAATCATAGTAAGTGCCACGATCACTGAGGCAAAAAGGGCAAAGGTCTTAGTAAAAGCAAGGGGTTTAAACAATTTTCCCTCTGCTGCTACCATGGCAAAGACTGGCAGAAAACTCACGATGGTAGTTAAGATTGCAGTTAAGATTGCGGAGCCCACCTCACTGCAGGCGCGGAAAATGACCTCAAGGCGATCTTCTTTTTGATCTGCAGTATCCAGATGCTTGAGAATGTTCTCGCACACAACAATTCCCATGTCCACCATGGTGCCGATAGCAATGGCAATCCCAGATAGGGCCACGATGTTGGCGTCCACCCCGAATGTTTTCATAGCTATAAAACACATAAGCACTGCCAGCGGAAGCAGCCCCGAAATGAGCAGCGAGCTACTGAGATGTGACACCATTAGTATCACAACGATGATTGTTACCAGTATTTCATCGATCAGTGCCCTGTTGAGTGTGCCCAGAGTTTCATAGATGAGGCCCGTTCGATCATAGAAAGGAACAATCTTGACCTGGCTCACCGTACCATCCGGGAGGGTTTTCCTTGGCAGTCCAGGTGAGATATCCTCAATCTTTTTTTTAACATTTTTTATGGCGGCAAGGGGGTTTTCCCCGTAGCGAACAACAACAACTCCACCAGCCACTTCTGCCCCCTCCTTGTCCAAAGCTCCACGTCTGAGTGCAGGACCAAGGCTGACCTTGGCAATATCTTTCACATAAATGGGGACATTATCATTAACCTTGACAACGGCATATTCGAGGTCTTTAAGACTTTTAATGAACCCAAGGCCTCGAATGACATATTCTACTTTGTTGACCTCAATAGTGCGGGCACCGACATCAACATTTGACATTTTGACAGCCGTAAATACCTCGTCGAGCTTTACATTGTTGGCTCTCATAGCATCAGGATCCACGTCAACTTGATACTCCTTGACAAAACCTCCTACAGAGGCTACCTCACTTATGCCCTCTGCTGAAAGGAGCGCATAGCGCACATACCAGTCCTGGATTGTCCTGAGCTCATGCAAATCCCAGCCACCAGTGGGATTACCCTCTTCATCCTGCCCTTCCAGGGTATACCAAAAAACCTGACCAAGGGCTGTTGCATCCGGTCCCAGGGCAGGTTGAACCTCCTGGGGGAGTGTGCCGGCCGGCAAGCTGCTCAATTTTTCCAGCACACGGGAGCGAGACCAGTAAAAATCAACATCGTCTTTGAAAATGATGTAGATGCTCGAGAAACCTAAGATGGAGTAACTACGGATGGTCTTAACCCCTGGAATACCAAGCAAGGAAACCGTCAGCGGATAGGATATTTGATCCTCCACATCCTGGGGCGAACGACCCATCCACTTAGTAAAAACGATCTGCTGGTTTTCCCCGATGTCCGGAATGGCGTCCACAGGAACAGGATTGCGTGGCAATCCCCCCAGCTCCCAGTCAAATGGTGCTACCATCGCACCCCAGCCAACCAAGAAGAGAACAATCAGAAAAACAACCACCTTGTTCTCAAGACAGAACCTGATGAATCGGTCAATCCAGGAGGAACCTGATGGAGGCAACTCTCTCAGTTTTTCATTCACGCTTGTCTCCTCCTTATTGTTCTTTCATGGGACCAGGGGAAATAGTTTCTACCTGATCTCCGCATTTAAACATGGCGCTGCCGAAGTACGGATTCTCTGTGCCGGATTTGTTCTGCAGCCAGTATGCACCTTTCCCATCTGACACCATGGGACAATGGAAGCGAAGGATGGGTTGTGTGCCACTGGTGCCGAACCTCTTTGCCACTGTATACAGGGAATCTGAGAGCAAAATAAAACTTAAGCGGGCACCTTCAATATCCTTTGCACCTGCCACATCCTGAGCACCCTTCTTTAAAGCTTTCTGTTCCTTCATCCAGGCCACATGAGGTGATCCTTTGAGTAACCCCATGTCCACCGTATCGAGAGCCTCTGGCAGCTTCTTTACACCATCCCTGGCCTCCTTGAAATTGTCTTGACTTAAGGCCTGCTGAATCTTGAAGTAAGCAGAGAATATACCGTCGATCTGGGTCTTGAATACCTCAGGAACTTCAAAAGGTTCCAGCTTTTCCTCTTTAGCTTTTTGAGGAAGTTCTTCCTGATCTCCGGGTGTGGGACCGCTCTCTTCAGAGCTCATCATGCTGGGTTTAGCAAGAATTTGAATAGCGCTGTCTATTTTGAAATTGCCGTTAACAACCACAAGTTCACCTTCATTTAAGCCATCACGTACAAGGTAATAATCTCCAGCCCGTGGGCCAAGAACGATCTCGCGCCCTTCATAAGTCCCTTCTTTTCCTGGCGCTGCGACATAGACCACTGCTCTTTTCCCTGTAATGAGAGGCGCAGAAGCTGGAATTACCAGAGATGCTGCAGCATCAGAAGTTCCAAATCCTAATGGTGAAACTTGAACCACAGCGCGAACGAACATCTCCGGCTTAAGCCTTCCATCAGGATTCGGCACGTTTATTCTAACCTTAACCGTGCGGGTCTTTGCATCAATAACAGGATCAATAAAGGCAATCTTTCCCTTGAAAATCTCTCCAGGGTATGCTTCTGTCTCGAATCTAACCTCCTGGCCATACTTAATCCAGGCAAGGTCTGACTCGTATGCATCAAGCTTCACCCAGACCTGAGAAAGGTCTGCAATTGTGTATATCCTGGTTCCTGTTTCAACATACATCCCTTCAAGGCCGTTTTTGTGTATGACCACACCGCTCATTGGTGCATAAATTGTTATGTGTTCTGAAGTCTTGCCACGCCTTTCAATCTCCTCAATCTGTTTCTTTGTTAGCCCCCAGAGACGAAGCTTCTCTCGAACAGCATCCACCAACTGTTGGGCAGTTTTATTTATGCTCACTATCTCACTATGCTTTAGTTCTCTGACTGTTTTTATTGCTTGGATCAGTTCTTCTTGTGCAGTGAGAAGTTCTGGGCTGTAGAGGTAAACCATCTGGTCGCCTTTTTTGACTGATACTCCCGTATAGTCCACAAAGAGACGGTCAATACGTCCTGGAACCCAGGCTGTAATGTAACCAAGGCGAGTTTCATCATAGTCAACCTTGCCGACCATTCTAACCTCGTTAGTAACCACCCTCCTCTCAACAAGGGCAACTTCTATTTCTGCCAACTTAATCGCTTTTGCAGACATTTTGAGCTCACGTATACCTCCCTCATCACCCATACCCCCACTTGAAACAGGGATTAGATCCATCCAGCATATGGGGCATTGTCCAGACTTGGGCAGTTGGATTTGCGGATGCATTGAGCAGGTCCAAAGCTCTACTTTGACTTCCTCTTCAGCAGCATGCTGGTGAAGAGGAGATTTTGTCTCTGGTCCCCCGCCTCTCAAGAAGTAGCCCAAGACAAAGGCTATAATTACCAGCGCTAAAATCACTAACTTTCGCATAACCTCTCCTTATATTTCTCCCTCACCTGGCTTCTTTGCCTGATGATCAGAAACATTTGTCCCATCTCGCGGAATCTCCTTTCCGATGAGCATTTCAAGCTTAGCCAGACGCTGGGCACGGTTGGTATGTGCTCGCTCAAAGGAGAGCTGAAACTCCAAAAGGGTTCTCTCAGCATCAATCACATCAAGAAAGTCTGTTTTGCCTGCTGCAAATGCTTGTTGAATGACATTGAAGGACTGCTTAGCCTTTGGAATCAGGGCATCCCTGTAAAGGCCGATCTTTCTCTCAGCATCGCGGAAATTGTAGAGCTCCATTTTCAGATCGGCAATCAAACTGTTTTCCCGCTCACCCCGTTGCTTGAGTGCTGCCAGGTATCGCATCCGTGCTTCCTTCTCTCCTGCCCGGTATTTGCCGTACCAGATGGGCAGGTTGATCGAGAACATAGCTATCACCGGATCCTTTCCGTCATCTTTTACCCTCGGTACCTCACCTGTCTCTGGATCAGGGGGTGGTTTCAAGGCAGGGTTGGTGTTAATATACTCCACACCCAGGGTGATGTTCGGAAAATAATCCTTCTTCGCCAGATTAACAGCAGCCTTCTCTTTTGCTGCTTCGAAGTCAATGGCCTTTAGCTCCGGGTTTTTCTCCTTAAGCCACGTTAAAAGCTGCTCGTTTGAAAAAACTACCTCCTCCTCAGGGATTGACTTAGGCCAGGGTATAAGTTCATTGAAAGGCTTGTTGAGTGCTGCGTTCAACCGGGCTACCATTGGATCGCTAAGGTCACTGAGTGTGCGCAGACGGTCCTCAAGCTCACCAAGCTCTACCTGAGCTTTTATCACATCGCCATAGGACACCCCTCCTGCACTATACTTAGTCCTTGCCACATTCTCCAGATAGCCAACCAACTGCATGTGCTCTTCCGTAACGGCAATGATCCGGGCAAGGTAATAGTACTCATAGTAGGCATCTTTCACCTCAAAAAAGAGCTTGAGTTTTTTAGCTTCATATCGTTCCTTTTCAGCATTTGCAGCCTCAAGAGCAATATCTCCTTGCAAGTTAAGCTCTCCAAACCACGGAAACATCTGAGCCAGAGCAAACTTGTGCCGTTGAGGTCCGGCACGAGTTTCCACCTCTTTGATGAAGTAGGAATAAGTAAATTTGGGGTCCGGCAGGGAACGGACCTGAGGAACTTTCTGCAGTGCGGCTTTCCATCGATTGAAGGCTGCCTCAAGTCCGGGGTTATTCAATGCAGCATACACTAGATAATCGGAGATGGAAGACTCCTCGTTTAGCGCGGGTAAGTCCTGAGGAGTGGACGCATAATTTTCTAGTGTATACTGTGTCTCTTCCACTTTGGCAAGGTCAACGAAAGCTTGCTTCTCTCGTGCGGATGCACACCCAAAAATGAAGACAACTAGCAGATTTAATACAGTGAATTTCATATAATGTATCATCTCCATTTAGCTTCTCCTCATTGTTGTCCTAGATGCTTTACCTGAGTTTACTAACATTCTACAGCTCTTCCCAAAGCAATGAAAAGATGTCTGGTATTAATACCCGGGTCGTTTTTTTCTTTTATTATCTGCTCAGCGGAATTGACAATTTTCTGAAGTTTTTCACGAGACATGTTCTTATTAAGCAGCAGTGCAGAGAGGGCATGTGTAGTATGCTCACACCAGCGTATCGTGGTCATTTTACCCACCTCATCTAAACATTTATTCAATTCTTTCTCCACCGCCTGTTCCTCACATTCAGCACCAAAGACAGGGTCACATTCAAGGCAGGCAGCATAGTGAATCATAATTTCCCCATCTACTTTAGGCGTTTTATCCACCGTGGGCTTATAGTCAGGGTTTTTGGCCATCTCTGCAGCGGCTATATCTAAAATAGTGGTAGTAACACCTTTCAGCCCTCCCGGCTTGGCCATCTTTTTGCGAAGGGTCTCCGGCCCAACTAGCTCTTCACATCTCTCAGGATTTTTTACCATTTCCTCAGCCATTGATTGAATCTTTCTGGCCGCTTCCAAAGATACGGTTCCATCTGAGAGGGAAGAGCTTAAGTTGAATCGTGCATGGCAACACCAGGAAACAGTCTCAGTTTCTCTCAATTTCTCCCGATTCATACCACTTATGTACTGGTTTGATTTGCACATATCCTTCATCTTTTTGCTGCACCGCTGGCACATACCGATATACATGAGTGCTCTCTCAGGAATCCAACCCGTATCTCTCTTTTTATCAAAAGTGGCAATGGTGTCCTTTTCAAATTGGTGTTCTCCTATCTCCTCACGATACTTACTGAGGCAGGTAGATGAACAATATAATTTCTCGTTCAGCTCCATGGGATAATTTGTTTTCTTGCCACAGATAACACATTCTTGCTGTTGGGCACTTGTTTCTAATGATGTCATAACAAAGTCCTCCTTTTCCTAATTTGTTAAGATATTTTTCTATGTTAATTCTTTATATAAAGGTTCCAAACCGTAGCGCTCAACCATGTGGTAGAGATGTTCTTCGCTCACTGCTTTTTCTCTAATGAGTTTAATCGATGCCTTAAGCGCTTTAAACACCTTTTCTTCATCTCCCAGTTTGAAAAGCTCCTGTCCAATATGGTGCCACCTCCCGAAATGTCCACCTACCATTACTCGATACCCTTTTTCGACAATAGTCATTGCTTCTTCCGGACATTCAACGGCGCAGGCACCACACTGCTTACAGTGTTTTTTTATGATAACTGGTCCTTCTTCTTCCATTACCACTGCTTTATCAGGACACACCTCAACACATTTTCCACACTTAGTACATTTTTCTGGATGGCTCAACTCAGGAATAGCCACTCCATGGATACCAAAATCCTTGACCTCAGCAGCTGTGCAGTTGTTAGGACATGATGAGATGGACACAGTAAAAAGTGTGTGTGGCATGAAAGGTACGTCAAACTTGTCGGCAATCATCTCAGTCACCTTCCATTCTTCCATCTTCTGCGCAAGCTTTTTACTCAATTCTACCACATCGATCAATTGGCGAGGGCAGCCGAAGAATCGCATATGGCAGAGCTCAAATTGGTAAAGCTTGGGACCCTGGTTGAGTGGAATCTCTGGGTCAACGGCATCATCAGAGAGTCCCTTTTCGCGGTTTTCTTTGAGCCTTGCCATCAGGGATTCCCCAAACATCTCAAAGTAGTCCTCCCTGGTCTGAACCACTTCCTCCATGGAAACCATGTTTTTCTTGTTTTTTCGGGCAAGCTTTTCTGAATAGAGGATTGTCATATTCTTAATGATTTCAGGCATGGGGATGTTATCAACTATCTCTTTTGCATCTTTATTCCATTCCATTGCTTTTCTCCTTTCTAATATAATTATCTTTTTATTTTATATCCATGAGACTCTATTTCTTTTTCAAAGTCTTCAAGGTTATGGTCTTTTGGAGAATACACTACTGTAATACTTTTATCAGGAAAGCTCACTGAATACTCAATACCCTCAAATTTCCTCATCTCAATCTCTATGGTTCGGGCACACCCTTTACAGGTCATGTTCAGAATCTCTATGGTACCCTTTGTTTTCTCTTTATCTACTGCCATCCTTACATCACCTCCTTCATTGCAAATCCATATCTACTTTTTAACACCATGTTTGTAAACTGCAGTAACCAGTTCTTCTATCTTTTCCTCTGCTTTACCATTTAAGATAGCCTGGGTTATACAACTCTCTACATGGCGCTTCATAATTATCCTGGCTACACCATCCAGCGCATTCTTGGCTGCTGTTATCTGATTAATGATGTCTATACAATACTTCTCGTTTTCCACCATTTTTGCCACACCTCTAACCTGACCTTCTATTTTATTTAATCTATTTAGTGATTCCGCTTTTACCTTCTCATTTATCATCTCTTGACTCCCCAATTGTATTTTATACTATACCCCTGTAGGGTATATAGACTATTATTGTCCATTTGTCAATACCCAAAATGACTTTCACACTAAACCCAAATAATGCATTTGAAACCACAGAGGTTAATATAGCAAAAAGAAAAAGATATTTAAAATCCTTATTTTTTCTCTGTGAACCCCCATTAGATAGTAAACATCTAACGGGGTAAATCTGTGGTTAACTGCAAAATCTGGGTTTAAAGGCAGTCTCTGACAATTCGGCACGGGGAAAAAGAGCATGAAAGGGCTGCTTCATTTTAAACTATGATTGATTTTCCTGAATTCATAACATCCCTCTCAGGCAATTTTCCCTCATCCATATTGGGGAATACCAAACAATCAAAACAGCACTATTATGAACAGCCGCCGCAGCCGCCACAATCCCCACGCTGGTTGCTTTTTCCGGCATTACCACGGCTGGATTCGTTCTTAAGCCCTCCCGCAGGTACTTTCTCAAGAGCAACACCTGCGTCTTCCAGCTTCTTGATATGCTTTGCAGGATCTTTCTTAAACTCACCAATACAACCCTTGCAGCAGAAATAGACACGCTTTCCTTCATAGTCAGTGTAGATCTCCTTGTTTATCTGCCCACCCATGACAGGGCAGGTTGTCTGCGGCTTTGACTTTGCTGCATCCCCTTCTGCCAACACATATCCAACCACAAGAAACATAAGTGCCAACGTTAAACTTACAATCTTTACACACTTCATGACCTTACCTCCTTTTCGCAATTAAGGTTACACCCGTAGGACAATGACAAGCACAAAAGTTACTTGTCATTCACACATCAAATAAATTTCAGATCTGCGTAATATATTTTTATAGGAGAAATGATGAGTTGATGAGAAATAAGGAAAGAAATTTAGTAGTAGGTTTCTTCTCTTGGTAGGTAACGATATTTTTTGGTAAGGGAATTTTTCTTTCTAAGATATCTTGACCGGGGGCTAAAACTTGTTTCTTCTCTTTCCCTGTCAAATATACCTTCAATACGGCTTCTCTGGTGTCGGAGTTTCCGCATTCAGTGCAAGAGCAATGTTTCTCTTCTTGATGGCATTGGTCATCCTCTTGATGGTAATAGCTTTGTTTTTGATGGCAACAGTTATCTTCTTGATGCTTTCTATGCTTAAGGGACAATTGTTTTGCCTGTATTTTTTCGCTACATACGCACTGGTATTTACCCTGGGAACAGCATGAACACTCTGTCGCCATTGAAAAAGAAAAGGAAGACCACAACCATATCCCTAAAGAGAGTATTGTTATCAAAGATGATTTTCTAAAAAACTTCATTGTCCCCTGTTATGAAAAAGCCTCGTTTATGTTCATTTAATTTATTATATTACTTAACGACCAATTTCCAATTTTAATAAAGCTATTTTTCAACCTACTTTTAATTGTGCAAATTCATATAGAATGATTAATCCAATAAAATCAAATATCTTAAATTTCCGATTTGCAATATCTTCATCACCTTTGCTATTGAACTTCTTTTATTTCTCTCTCAATCAATGGCAAAATCCTATCAATTGTTTCCTTCACATCTTCCTTAAATTCTCTGTCCTCCGCCAATACTTTCACTATCACAGGGTTCCACCAGTAATATAGTCTAATTAGCTCCTGGCCTACTGATGTTTTATTCAATACACTATCACGAAAATATCTGAGTAGTTCTGTCTCCTCAGCATATTCCCCATAGATTGCCTCTATAGCACACGGTCCGGTGACAGGATCACATGTATCTCCTAAGCCATCTAGATCACTATCTTCCTGTTTGGAATTAGGAACTTCAGGACAGTTGTCCAGATCATCATTAACGCCGTCTTTATCCTTATCAACACAGAGTACCGTATCCCACTCCCAGGCTTTCATCCCGCCTTCCATATCATAAACGTATTGATACCCTTTTGAGTCTAAAAATTCAGCAGCCTGATTGCTTCTATTTCCACTCCGACAGACAAGCAAGATCTCACCATCCAGTGGAAGTTCTTGATATCTTTCCTGGAAGATCCCAGAAGTCCAGGGATAATTAAGAGCTCCCGGAATATGCCCGGGCGGAGTAGGTGGAGTCGGATCCTCATCACAGTATTCACTTTCCTCTTCCCTCACATCAACCACTATCAATTGTTCATTGGTGTCAATCATGTTCTTTGCTGCTTGAGGTGTAACATCGGTATGGGCACCGGCAGATGTACTGAATCCAACAAGAAATACAAAAACCAGACAAAACAGTATTGAAAAAATATTTTTCGTCACATTCCTCCTTTAAATCATTGTTGTAGATGAACTATCCAATTATGAGAAAAAGCAAGTATTAATTTAGAACATATTTCACAATAAATTGCAAATTGAGTTAAAATTTTACACCATCGATTTTTGAGGTTGCACATACTGAAAGTTGAATCCATGGATATTTTAAGAAGGATTATCCTTTCTGTTCTTTTTATTCTCCAACAGTTTACCAACAGTAATATATAATACAGGCAACACAAATAAAGTAAGTATAGTTGAAGTAATAACACCACCAATTACGACTGTGGCTAATGGTCTTTGTACTTCTGCTCCTACACCGGTTGAAATTGACATGGGAATGAAGCCTACTGCATCCGTAATAGCGGTGGCTAGCACTGGCCGGAGACGCAATTTAGCTGCACTAATTACTGCTTCACTCAGATGTAATCTTTTCTGCAAAAACATTCGGATGGTAGAAATAAGAACCTGGCCATTCAGAACTGCGATACCGCTAAGAGCAATAAAACCAATGGCAGCACTAACGCTGAAAGGCATTTCTCGAATCCATAGAGAAAATACACCTCCTATAATTGCGAAAGGAATACCCGTATAAATTATGATTACATCTCTAAAGCTTTTTAGACTGAGGTAGAGCAGGAAAAAGATTAGAGTAAGTGTGATGGGAACGATAATCATGAATCGCAGTGTAGCACGCTCCAGATTTTCGAACTGACCACCCCACTCCACCAAATATCCTTCCGGCAGTATCAGCTTATTTTGAATCTGAGATTGGGCTTCTTCAACGAAAGAAGTTATATCTCTATCCCTAACATTACATTGTATTTTAATTAAGCGACGGCCCCACTCGCGATTAATGGTCGATGGTCCTTCGGTTTCTTTGACTTCAGCCAATTGGCGAACAGGTAGAAGCTGACCACTTTTTGTTGGGATCAATGTGTTAGCTAGGGAAACAATATCAGTGCGCTGCTCATTCGGTAGTCGCACTACTAAAGGAAATCGTCTCTGTCCTTCAAAGATGTCACCCACCTGGCGGGAACCGACCATTGCTACTAAATCAAGTACGTTACGAGCTGGAATACCATAGCGAGCGGTCTGATCCTGATTTATGATGATTTGAATAAGGGGTTGCCCGGTAATCTGATCTCCTGCTACATCAGAGGCACCTTTGATACTTGAGAGAATTTGCTGAACCCGGTCACTTAGTTTTGTCAATACATCAAAGTCATCTCCAATAATCTTGACACCCACGTCTGAACGTATGCCGGAAACCATTTCATTCATACGCATCTCAATTGGCTGGGTAAAAATCATGTTCAAGCCCGGCAAATCATCAATGGTTTTCTCCATTTGCCTAACTAATTCAGCTTGGGTTCCAGCTCGTTTCCATCTATTTCTAGGATTCAGAGCAATAAAAATATCGGTCAGTTCTATTCCCATGGGATCAGTAGTTACTTCGGCTGATCCTATTCGGCTCCATATATACTTAATTTCATCCGGAAAATTTTCTAAAAGCAATTCTTCAATGATGATATTATAGTCAACAGCTTCATCAACTGAAACACCGGCAAGACGTATCGTATTGATTACGATTGCACCTTCACTGAGTTTTGGAAGAAATTCTCCTCCGAGCCTAAGAGCTATAAAGGCAGTTACTGCCAGTAAGATTAAAACCGAACAAAACAGTGCCTTTTTCATGTGTAGTAGTTTAGAAATAAGGAAACTGTATCCCGTTTTTAAATACCGCTCTATGACATGTCCCTTTTTCTGCTCTTTTTTTGGAAGAAAGTAGTAAGAAAGAATCGGGGAAAGTGTTACAGCAATCAGCAAGGCCCCAACCATGGCAAAGATAAACGTCCATGCCATAGGTCTAAACATCTTCCCCTCCATACCTTCAAGAGTGAGTATTGGAAAAAAAACGATGAGGATAATGCCCATGCCGAATACAATCGGACGCACGACTTCTTTGCTGGAATCTATAATAAGTTGAAGCCTCTCAGACGTTTTTAGAGTTCTTCCCAACCGATGTTGTTCTTCACTCAACTTCCTCATATTATTCTCTGTCATTACTACAGAACCATCTACAATAATCCCAAAGTCCATTGCTCCCAGACTTAAAAGGCTTGCAGCGATCCCTAGTTCATACATGCCTAAGAAAGCATAGATCAGAGAGAGAGGAATAGAGAGGGCAACTATCAAACCAGCACGGAGATTCCCGAGGAGTAGAAATAATACAACAATTACCAGGATTGCTCCTGCTATCAGATTCTGTCTTACTGTGCTGATGACCTTTTCAACTAATTCAGTACGGTCATAAACGGTTTTCAAAATAACATCATCGGGAAGGGATTTTCGGATCGATTCCAAACGCACCTTCAATTCTTCTGTAACTTTCTTGCTGTTTTCACCCATCAGCATAAAGCCAAGTCCTAGAACAACCTCTCCCTTTCCTTGTGCTGTTACCGCACCCCTGCGGATTTCATGTCCTATTCTAACGTCTGCGACATCACTAATATAGATAGGGGTTCCTTCGTAAGCTTTGATGACGATTTTTTCAATCTGATCAATAGTGGTAACACGCCCCAGTCCATGAACAAGAAGCGATTGCCCGGATGAGATGACCTGACCTCCACCGACATTTTGATTGCTTTGCTCTAATGCATCAAATACATCATCCAAGGTCAGGTTGTACTTTACCATGTCTTCGGGTGATACAACGACATGGTATTGTCGCTCAAAACCACCCCATGAATTGATTTCAGCTACTCCTGCTACCTTCCGAAGTTCAGGTTTGATCACCCAGTCATGTAAAGTTCTGATTTCATCGAGAGTGCGATCGGGGTTTGTAGACCGGACAGTGTAATGAAAAACCTCGCCTAGACCGGTAGAAATAGGGCCCAGTTGTGGACGTTCTATGTCCTCGGGTAGCTCAACGCTTCCCAGACGCTCCATAATGAACTGGCGGGCATGGTAGATATCAATTTCGTCATTAAAAGTAGCAACCACCTGTGAGAAACCAAACTTTGAAATTGAGCGTACGTTAATGAGGCCTGGCAGGCCAGAAATAGTAAGTTCAACGGGTAGTGTTATCTGTTTCTCGATTTCCTCAGGGTTAAGAGCCGGGGCGACGGTGTTGATTTGAACTTGTACAGGAGTAGTATCAGGAAATGCATCTATAGCCGTGTGGAACATACCCCAAATGCCCATACCGAGACTTATTGCAAGTAACAGTAAGACGAGCATCTGGTTTTTCAAAGAGGCTTCAATGATTTTGTTTAACATAAGAAAATTCTCAAAAATTACTCATCCACACATCCTGCACCAAGACGGGATTTGAGGAACTCTGATTTCAAGGTAAAACTGTGATTCACAACAATTTCTTCGTGGTGAGCAATACCTTCCCGAATCTCTAGCTTTCCCCTATCTTTTCTCCCCACATTGACCCTGCGAGTTTCATAAAGATCATCTGACAATTTTACAAAAACAAAGGGCTTCCCATCCAAATTTTGAAGAGCATCCGCCGGAACGAACATCACCTCAGAAGATCCTTCGGGTAAGAGAGTTATATGTCCAAACATTCCGTGTTTCAACAGCGTGTCACTATTCGGAACTACCGCACGAGCTTTCATCGTTCGTGTTTGTTCATCAATGCTGGAAGACAACCAGACTAAACGACCACGCACACTCACTCCCGGTAGAACATCAAAGTTTGCTTCTATTGGGTCGTTAACTTTAACTAGAGATAACCTATCTTCCGGAACTGAAAGTTCTATCCACATTGATGAGATATCGGACAACTCAAACAGGTTGTCGCCGGGTTTGACAGCCTCACCAACGACGGCATTTCTGCTGACAAGAGTTCCTGAAAAAGGGGAAAGAATTGGGAGGTAGGAAGAGCTTGATTCTTTCTCTTCTAATCTGTGAATCTGTTCTTCTTTTAATCCATAATTCAGTAGTTGCTGCCATGTCGCATCTTTAATGCTTTTTGCCACCTGGTACTCTGCTAAGGCTTGCTCATACTCTTCTTGTGAGGAAATCCTTTTTTCTACAAGCTTTTTTTCACGTGTGTAGACAACTTTCTTCAAAGCTACGTTCGCTAGAGCACTCTGATAATCACTTTTTGCTCTGGCAATCTCAGGAGAGACGAGTAAAGCCAGTAGTTGACCCTCTGAGACAGAGTCGCCCACATCAACTAATACTTTTAGAATGATTCCTGCAGCCAGGGGTGTTATGCGAGCAAATCGATTCCGATTATAGGTGACTTTACCCAAAACAACGAGATTGGCAAGCGGAGAATCCGTTGTGGGAACTGCTGTGATGATACCTGCTTTCTTAGCAGCGTTAGGTGACTCAAGACGTATTTTCAAACCTTGGCCAATCAAAAGTGTTTCAACCAGTTCAGGATGGCAGATCCCACATTCCTCTTCTAACACTCCATGTTCTAGACATTGTAGTTTTTTGGAAGATAAACTTATGTCTTCGGTTATCAAATAATTTTCCTCATCTTTTCCCTTAAGTTGGTTATAGCCCTCACGCAATTCTGGACGACAGAGAAAACATTCATCTTCATAGAGTTTATGCTCTTCGCACCACAGGCGATCCGCTTCCTTGCTATCCGGACGGCAGATAAAACAGCGGTCTTCATAACGCTCGTGCTCCTCGCACCATAATCGCTCTGGCTCTCTTAAAACAGGGTCACAAAAGAAGCACTCTTTTATCGGAATCTGATGTTTGATGCAAATCTCATCTCTTAACTCCGCAGTTGCTTGTATTTCTATGGCTGATGGTAAATCCTTTCTATTAAACATCAAAACCATCGAAAAAATCACTATGATAGTAACGGCAAAAAGTATTATTATCTTTTTATTCTTCATTTTGTCTCCGTTCATAGTATCTTTTTTGCTAAAAAGAATCTTTCACACTGAGTGAAACTAAATAACAGTATGAGCGTAATACCAATTAATCGTTTCATGGTAATATCCTCCTATAGTTACATCTATGGTTAGATATCAAACTTTTATTTTTAATAAAATTTGATTAGTTTAATATATAAATTCACTTGGGCGGATGAAAAACTTTATTGAAATTATAGTAGAAATGATGAATTGAGGAGAAATAAGGGTGGGAATGCAGAGATTGATTTGGTATCAATTACAATTTGTTCCTTTGCTAAAGGGATTTTTATTTCTAGAGTGTTCTGTCCACAGGCTAAAAAATGTCCATTATCTAATTTAGTAACCCATTTTTCTTCAAGTAAGGTATCTTTAGTCTTGCAACCTTTACATAAAATACATGGGCAATCACTATTTTTAAAAAGTTCACTAGCGTCCAGGGATTGCACTGTGTGCTTTTTCCCAGTACAACAGCACTGGCATTCTTTCTTGAAGTAACAAGTGCATTGTGCCTGTATTGCATAAGGGAATGTAGTACACAACCAAATTCCCAAAAACAAAAGTGATATTAGTGATGATTTTCTTAAAGGTTTCATGGTTCTATGCTTATTAAGAAGCCCATATTCTATTTTGTTAACTTTTAGTATATTATAGCAATCAAAACTTGTTTTGTCAAGAATAGATCTGCTTTTTAAATACATTACTTTATAATAATAGTTAAGCATCTTAATCTATTAGAGCCTGTTCAATAATTATTTTAAGCCAGAAGAGAGGTATGTATTTAGGCAATCATGTTTTTTAGTTCTTCATACACTTCATTGATTGTTTAATTCTTGAAAACCTTTTTTCTGACTTGTTTTCTCAGTTTTATTATGTTACAAAACGAACGTTAATTTCATACGTTTACCAAAATCTAGTAAATTCAAACAAAGGAGGATATCTATGAACTTTGGCAATCGTATTAATTATTCCATTGACAATATCGAACGCTCCATCGTGTCTGATACCCATGTCGGCACCAAGTATTCCGACTCCCAAAAGAAAAAGCTCTACCGGGAAAAAGAAAAGAAACTCAACAAATTTCCCGAGCTGAAAAAGATAATCAACATCCACCACATACATAAATACCCCATCAAGGGCGTTAACATTTTTTCCCGCATAGGGATTCTGCCAAGTAAGCTTGTCATTAGTGATAACAGGATAAAAGACATGTGCCAAAATCAGTTCTGGACAACATTTCGCAGACAGAGAAAAAGGAAGGGTGAGCTCAGGTTTACCCGTTGCCCAGGTCTGGAACAACACTCATCCTGCCCTTATTTCGCACCACCAGCAGAAAAAGTCAGAGAAAAGCTAGACAAAGCAGATATTTTTATTTCTCTTCAAACAAAGCTTTTCAATGAAATTAAAGATATCGAATGGGAATATCTTACCATCAACCGTTTGAGGGAAGAAATTGAGTCTCTTATAGGGAGAAAAGCCATTATACAACAGTTCGGAGCTGGCCCCTGCCAGTCCTGTCATCCTCTACCCTGTCTGGGAATGGGTAAGTGCAGGGATCCCCGCAAACAAGCTCCAGCCCTGGAGGCAATGGGAGTTCCTGTAGGACAGCTCTGCAGAGACATGGCCCTTTTAACCGGGGATAAATCCTGGGAAATCAAGTGGATCAAACATTTCGGTCTTCCCAACATGACCCCAAAGAAGTGGAAAGTGGTATTTGGATTGGCTGTGAAACTCCCAAAAAATGGGAAACGATAGAGAGTGGGAAAGCCAAAACTAAGCATATCAAATAAGAACAGCGAACAAGATAAAAGCAAACAGATAAGAAATACCGCCGATGTAGTAGCTGTAATCAGGTATAAGGAAGGGGAAAAGGAAAGCCCGCTCATCTATGATCCTTTTGCTCGCCTATTTGTCTCTCCCCAAGGGGAAGAGATACTAAAAACTGCTCTTAAGAGCTGGCCCTTTTTTTCAGACTATTTAATAGTCAGAGCAAAATTCATCGATGACCATTTAAGGGACTTTTGTAAAAAGGAAGCTGTAAAGCAAATCGTTATTTTGGGTGCGGGTAATGATATGCGAGCAGCAAGGCTTAATTTTCTAAAAGGGAGTAAGGTCTTTGAAGCAGATTTCCCCGATCAGACAATAAATAAAAAACAAACCTTAAAAAAGGAACTGGGAACGCTTCCGGAAAATGTAATCTATGTAGGTACTAACCTCAAAAAAACGAATCTTAGTAACACATTGAGTCAAGCGGGATTTAATAGGGAGGAGAAATCGGCATTTGTTCTGGAGGGGTTAATCTATTACTTATCCCCTGAAGACGTAGATCATCTCTTTGAAGAACTCTCTCACATTTCCCTTCCAGGAGACCTCTTCCTTCTCGATCATATCAGCCAGGATATGAGTCAAAAATCTCCAGATTCTGAAAAGAATACAAAACTTCCCTATCCCGAGGATCCTATTAACTATCTTAATAACAAAGGTTTCAAAATCATAGAAAGTGCTTTATTGGGAAACCTTACAGTAAAACATTTTGGCAAAAGCTATAAAGAAAGGTGGTGGGTAATCGCTTTTGAGAAATAGCACTTCTCAATCAGCCGGCTGGTATAGTTTTTTAACCCAACCTTCTTTTCAAACGTACAATAAGCCTTATAAAATAACCCATGGGGCAGATGAGCCGACAATAGGAACGGCCACCAATTAAGGGGATACCTATTACGAAATAGAAGAATTCCGCAGTAAAGAAATAAGCTAATTTCTGAATAGAGCGAATGGGAATAATCAACCCTGGCTTAAATAAAATGACAATCAGGCCAAAAACCATCAAAGCAAAAAAAACTGGAGGGATATAATCTTTTGCCCATTCCAGACGCCTGGGGTGTGAAGTAAAAATCCTTCCATAGGTTTCAGAAAAAAATGCCCCATGCGGACACAAATACCCGCAAAATCCCTTTGCACCCCACCTGTAGGTAAGAAAAGGAACCAGGATAAATCCTACAAACAGGCTTATAGCAAAAGCTGTTTTGGGGGTAGTCGGATCAAAACCCTGAAAAGAGTGAGGCCAGGGATAGAGCAGACATGTCCAGCTCCAATCGTCAAAAATTGTAGGAAGCAGCAGGATAACAGAGAAGTGACAGATAGAAAGAGTAATGAGTCTTTTTCTGCGGACTGGATGCTTTACTATATTATAGAGAACTATGCCAGCCATAATAATCTCCATGAGAAACAGGCTGGACCAGAAAAAGGCATTTGCCCAACTAAGCTTTTGATGGCCAATGCCGGGACTTAATTCAAAGACAATCTTTATAAATTCAAAAGTGAAAATAATAAAGAATAAAAACCAGAGAGAAAATTTTAAACAACTCTTCAATTTTAATGTCATCGCAGACACCCTAGTAAAAAGTTAAACTTCCTCTGTATTAATCAATCGTCAGTTCATTATCCATAGCATGTTAAAAATGAAAGAACAATCCTTTTAATCGAGTGAGTGAGCGATTTCTCAGAAGCAAATTGTCAAAATACGTCATTGCATTTGTGAATCGAAGTACTAAGCTATACAGTTTTCCGGGTTGTTTATAAAAATGATCATAGTAGCGAAATTCAAATTTTTTACAATTTGCCAAATTCCCTATTAATAAAAAAACAAGCAGAGAATTGAATGTCAATTAAAGTGACAGACACAATATGTAGAGTTCATTTTTTTGACTGTGGATAATCTGCCACTTAAAAAAGAAAGTCATAAGCCTCAAATATATAGACATGCATCCTTCCTTATAACTACTTGTTTTTGCTGGAATAATTAAGTGGTCAGGATTTGAGCGAAGTGCTAAAACTTCAAATATTACCTGTGGTTCACTGCATCATCAATAGAGTTATCCACAGGTTATTAACGCTTTTTGTGGAAAGGTTCTTAAAGGCAAGGGAAAAATTTTATGCGGTAGGTTTTATACTTAAGGTTTGTAATTCGTGGTTCCGTTTACAACATCTTATACGCCCATTCAGGGATGTGCATTTGTCTTTTATTTAAAACAACTCCCAGTACTCTTGCCTTACCATGTTCCATTCGTTGCCTGGCGCTCTGTGCTACTTCCCATCGAGTCTTTTCCGCTTGCACTATCATTATTACCCCATCCATTTTTGATGCAAGGGTGCTGGAATCATTGTAAGAATTTATAGGAGGAGAATCAAACAATACCCAGTCAGATTGTGTTTCCATCTGCTTTATAAAAGGATCCAGCAAGATGGATTCAAAGATGGAAGATGGGCTAGTATGAGGAGTGCCAGCGGTGATTACTGACAGGTTATTAACTGGGGTTTTTTCAATAACATCTTTCAATTCCTTATTTCCAAAAACCAGTTCTGTTAAGCCGTTTTTTCTCTCTATACTGAAGGGGTCATGAAGAGACGGGTTTCTCAAGTTGGCATCGACCAGCAATACCTTATCTCCTTCGGAAGCGAGCGTTATTGCAAAATTGATGAGGGTTGTTGAAGTACCTTCCCCCTCTGTCGAACTGAAAAATAAAATGGTCTTCAACTCATCTTCAGGACCAGTACCCAGTAAAGCATGTTTCATTCTGTGATATTCTTCTATAATATAAGTAGGAAGTTTGAACGATACCGGTATATGGGGTTTGGAATGGGGTTTAGAATCAAATACCTTTGACTCATCCGGCCTTATCTGATCTTCTTTTTCCGCTTTAATCAAGGCTTCATACGTTTTTGCCAAAATACCTCCCTCCTTGCAACCACGAAGCTTGGTGGTTGCATTACTTCATTTCAGGTATGGATGCCAGGACTTTTAGACCGAGATGTTTTTTGACATCCTCACTGTTATTGAAACCGTGGCTGAAATATTCAGAGGAAAACGCTACCCCCAAACCGGCAACAGAGCCCAGTATGATAGAAAGAATTATATTAAGTATCTTTTTCGGTTTAACAGGTTTTATAGGTGGGAGCGCCGGTTCTACTACACTGATGTTGGCAATCTTCTGATTGTCCATAGCATCGGATATTCTGGCTTCTTCCAAGTGCTTGACGTATAACTGATAGTTTTCTTCGTTTAAGGCGACCTGACGTTCCAGTTCTTTCAGCCTAAGCTCGACACTGTTGATCCTTTCTAATTCCTGCTGATAATTTTCCAGATGGTTTTTTTGACTCTCCTCTTTACTCTTCAGTGCATTAAGGTTATGGCCTATACTGGTAATGGCCTTGTCATGATATATCTTTTCTTCTTTTGCCAGCAGTTCCTGAGCTTTCTTAATCTCTTTCCTGTTGTTTATCACAAACACGCTCTGCTCAGTGTATTTAGCCAGCAGCTCCTCCTCTTTCAGTTTTAACTCGGTCAACCTGTTTCTGATGGCACTTATCGCATAGGGATTAAGATCAGTCTCCTCACCCATTTTAACCTCTTTAAGGTCATCAACAGAGGGATCTCCTTTAAGTGCCTGCATCTTACCCTTGTTCTCACTTATTTCGCTCCGTGTTTTTACCAGTTCCACCTCCAGGTCTGAGATCTGATTAAGTAATAAGGTCTTCTGTTCCTGAAGGGAAGAGATAGTGTTTTGTTTTAGGAAGACCTCAAGTACTCTTTCAGATTCTTTGAGTTTCTTCTCCAGGAGTTTCACCTGATCATCAAAAAAATTGTATTGCTTTGATTGCTTATAGACAGTCAAGTGATGCTCAAGAAAGGTGTCTATCAGTTTATTTACCACTTGCGATGCAATCTCTGGATCTCCATGTTGAAATGCGATCCCTATAATATTAGATTTCTTTACCCCTTCCACTGTGAGTTTCTTTTCAAAGGTGAGGGTTGCCTTCTCAAGTGGAGACAATTCCCTGGAGGAAGGGCGTGGAATGAGCGGTTTTTTGTCGATATCAGGATAAATGTGTTTTACACCAAGATCAGTTAAGACCTTCTCGATGAGATTACGTCCTTTGAGTATTTCTACTCCCGAATTTATACGCTCCTCTCTTGAAGAATCAAAAAAGATGGGGGGATTTCCGCTTGCCGCTGGACTGGCAGGCATATAAACATTTTCCCTTCCGAATTTGACCAGGATCTTAGAGGAAGCCTCATAAACTGGTGACGTCAGGAAAGAGCCGATGGTGACAGTCACTACTACGGTAATAAAGATAGTAATAATTTTTACTTTATGTTTGAAGATGACATTTAAGAGGTCTCTTGAAGTAGCCTGCGCCTCATTTTCACTATTCATATTAGTTCCTCAAAGATATATTGAGCCACGAAAGTCAATTTTACCCAATCCAAAATCCAGACCCTGAATCACTTTTCATCTCCGTCCCTCATCCGTGGACTGCAAACCATTGGCTGTGAACCATTTACTTCCAGCTTTTGCCCAATCCAAAATCCGCAATCTAAAATCCAAAGTCCCCTGTCCCTCCATCTTATGGCTTTTGATGTCTTTATCCCATATGCGATCAGTCTATAGGTTCAGTTCTAGTTTTAGTTTTATTAGGTTCGTTATGCAACTCATACTGGAAACTAAGCCCGACCCGGGGTGGAATGAATTTATATATCTGGGTTATGAACTCAGAGCTTTTAGCCAGGTTAGTTTTTGGAACATAGACCACATCAAAGGGTTTTAAGAGATACTCCTTTTCAGAAAGCTTCCCTTTCAGGGCGTTCTTTAAATTTACTTTTCTTACGAGTGGTAGATTATCATGTCCTCTGCTAACGATGATTACGTTTGAAAGCTTGGCATCGTTTCTAAAACCACCGGCATCAAATATAGCCTGCAATGCATTGATTTTTCCCACTACTTTGAGCACCTGAGGGGAGTTGACCTCACCGCCCACGTAGATTCTCTGACCACCAAAACTTTTAAGGATAACCGCAGTTAATGGTTCTTTTAACAGGCTGCTGTATTCTTTAGTTATTATCTCGTCCAGTTGTTTCGGAGTCAGGCCAGCTGCCTGTATCTCATCAATCAACTGGAGAGAGATCTTGCCATCTGGTCTGATGGTTACATTATCATTAAGCTCAGGGTTATAGAAAAACTTGACGTCAAGGTTATCACCCGGTTGAAGGTAGTAATCTCCCATTACCTCCTTAGAAACCGGGCTCTCAACAGGCAAGGGGGGTGACAGATCCTTGCCCCCGCATCCTGCCAGGACAATAATTAGAGGGAATATTAAGCCATTAAACATCACTAATCTTTTCTTCATAACCGTTCCCTTCTTCAATTTCTAATAGGGAAACCACAGGGCGTTGCTCTTTGCACTCTGTGGTTTCAAGTTAAAAATAAATCCTGAATTATAAGCACCACGTCCTAAGCAAATTCAGAATGCAAAAACATTCTTTTCATCTTCCATCCGGTATTCTGCAACTTGCAGCTCAGAAGAAACATAAATGAGATCCAGTTCCTTGAGAAGATTCACTGCTTTTAGTGCCTCGTCTTTACTATCGAAGCTGCCCATCATTACCCTGTGCCAAGTATCTTTAGATGAAAATTCGCGGGGCTCGATAATAGACTGTTTTCCAAAATGGATTACTTTATTGGAAAATGCAGTTGCCAGCTCAAATGTTTCAAAGGTGCCAAGATATATCTGGTAAGTGCCATCAGGAGATTTTTTAATATATGACTCTGGAGTAATTAGAGGCAAGTTAATTCTTTGATCAGTATGAATTTTTCGGACATCAGTGATAGCAGGATTGGCCTGGAGTATGAGGTCAAACAGGGTTTCATCGGCCTTCCGGTATTTATCCAGGGAGATAGCATAGAGGCTGTCCCCTTCCCCGAACACTACCGCTTGAAAACTGTCCTCTTCATAAGATACATCAAGCTTTATTTGTACAGGCTTCATCCTAATCTCGGGTTGAGAATCAGCAGGAAGGACGGGATGATCTGAGACTATTTCAGTTCCCCTTTTTATGTTAACAAGCTTAAAAGATTTACCATCCTGGAAAAATTCTTTGTTTGTTAAGAATAGTAAAGGTAACGATATCAGGAATATGATGGAGAAAAGATAAACAGGCACGTTCTTAAATGAAAGTGCTTTCTTAAAAGAGGAGAAGTGAAGGTACTCTAAAACTCCGGATGTGAAATCTTCTGCTGTATGAACCCTCAAATCCTCAAGAACTTCTTTTAAAATCTTTGCATTAATCTTTTTTTGAGAAAGGCTATAGCCTATCAGGAAGGCATTATCACAAAGGATGTTGATGGTGCGGGGAATTCCTTTGGCATATCTGCGAATCAATGATATGGCTTCTGAAGTGAAAACCCTGGAGCTACTGCTGCCAACCAGATTTAAGCGGTGCTCAATGTACTCCCTGCACTCTTTTTTGTTTAAAGGTATGATTTGACGCCTTATCCCTATTCTCTGCTTGAGTTGTCTTAACTCTCCCGAGTCAAGCTTTATTTCAAGTTCGGGCTGACCTACGAGAAGAACCTGAAGCAGCTTTGCCTTGCTAGTCTCCATATTGGAAAGCATGCGAAGCTCTTCCATTGTTTTTATGGGGAGGTTTTGTGCTTCATCGATGATGATAGCCAGGGTCCCTTCAGGAGGTAACCCATTAATCAGATAATCATTCAGCTTATGCAAAAGGGAGGTTTTATCTTCGTCACTAAGAGGAACACCAAGCTCAAGAAGAATGCTTTTCAATAACTGCTCAAAGGTGATCATTGTGTGATGGATAATGACAGGCTTCACCTTTTCATTAAGATTGTTGAGCAGTGTATAGATGAGAGTAGTCTTACCGGTACCCACTTCTCCGGTTATGGAAATAAAACCTTTCCTCTCATTAATCCCATAGATCATGGAGGCAAGCGCCTCCCGATGGCTGGGAGTCAGATAGAGGAATTTGGGGTCGGGATTTGGATTAAAAGGCTTTTCGGAAAAATTATAGAATTGAGTGTACATATGCTCACCCCCTGAACCACGAAGCTTCGTGATCTTTATGGTTGCAAATTCTTAATGTTTTTTGTAGCTATCACTCAATATAAATATATTTACCTCAAAAATCAATAAATTAAAAGCTTTTTTTCTTTTTTTTTGCCCGGTTGAGTTTTATTGAGATTTAATATGGTTCTTTATGTAATTCGTATGAGAAACCGAACCAGACATTGGGAGGAATGAAGTTGTACACATGATAGATAAACTCATTTGCCTTGACAATGATGGACTTGGGAACATAGACAATATCATAGGGCATAAGCAGTATCTCCTCCAGCGGGAGTTTGCCCTTCAAAGCCTTTTTAATATTTACCTTTCTGGCAACAGGGCTGTTATCAGCATTTCTACTAATAATAAGAACATCTGATATGCTGGCATCTGATCGGAAACCACCTGCTTCAAAGATCGCCTGCACTACACTGGTGCGACCCTTAAGATTGATTACTCCCGGAGAATTGACTTGCCCACCCACGTAAACCCTCTGCCCGCCAAAGGATTTTATGATTATAGAGACTATGGGGCTTTTTAAGTAAGGGGTATATTTTTCATTGAGCAGTTCAGAAAGCTGTGGCGGCGTGAGCCCTACCACTTTAACCTCATCTATCAGTTGCAGAGATATCCTGCCGTCAGGCCTGATGATTACATTTTCATCAAGCTCGGGATTGAGGTAGAATCTAATGTCAACGACATCTCCAGGTTGAAGAGAGCAATGTGAGATAATTTCTTTAAAGGAAGGGGTTTCCTCTGACAAAAGGAAACCATCTGGCTTTGAGGTTATGCCGGCACAGCCCTCAAGGCAGAAGACAAAGGCAAGCACAATCATGATGCATGGTGCACGGTTCATGATGTAAGATTGATTAAATTAAGGGATTAAGGAATTTAGGGACTGGTAGAACATTACAATTAAACAGAACAGGAAAACGCAATTCCTCAAATATCTTGTAATTCACAATTCCCCAATTCCTAAATTCTATGTTCTCTTTGTTTCGTGTTTTGGAATCTATAATTTCTTAACCCGCAACTCGAAACACGTAACTCTTTAAAATTCCTTCCATCCATAACCACATTATAATTTTTCTATCTTTACCGCACAGACCTTATACTCAGGTATATTTGCAACAGGATCGATCGCCGGATTGGTGAGGCGGTTCACTGCTGCCTCACTATAGTGGAACGGGATAAAGACTACCCCTTTATCACACCGCTCAGTGATTTCGGCAGAGACAGTAATGGTACCTCTTCTGGATGCAACCTCCAGTTTATCGCCCTGGCAGATTCCCAATTTTCCAGCATCCTCAGGGTTTATCTCCACAAACACATCAGGTGTCCTTGAGACAAGACCTTTAGAACGTCTGGTCATGGTAGCCGTGTGGAACTGGTAGAGTATCCTGCCTGTTGTGAGCAGGAATGGATATTCATCATCTGGCAGTTCTGCAGGGGGGATGTGTTCTGTTACACTGAACAGCCCTTTGCCACGGGTAAAGGCTTCTGCGTGTAGAATCGGGGTGCCTGGATGATCTACGGATGGACACGGCCAGTGGATACCAATGTCTTCAATGCGATCATAAGTGATTCCCTTATAGGATGCAGTAACCGCACTTAACTCCTCCATAATCTCCCTTACGTTGCTGTAATTCCAGTTAGCACCCAGCTTGTTTGCCAGCATTTTGAGCACCTCCCAGTCAGGGAGCGAATCATCCGGAGCATCTACAACCTTGCGTATCCGCTGAACCCTTCTTTCAGTATTGGTATAGGTACCATCCTTTTCTGCCCATCCTGCCGCGGGGAGCACCACGTGAGCAAGATGACCTGACTCATTAAGGAATATATCCTGAACAACAAAGAGCTCCAGATTATTTAATGCCTTTTCCACATGGTCTATATCAGGGTCAGACATCATCGGGTTCTCACCCATAACAAAAAGCGCCTTTAGCGATCCATCACCTGCCCCGTTTAGCATCTTAGGTATGGTAAGTCCCGGCTTAGACGGGAGTGTAACCCCCCAGGCATCCTCAAACGGCTTTCTATGCTCATCATCGCCCACCTTGCGATATCCAGGGAGGTTCCCAGGCAGACATGCCATGTCACATGCGCCCTGCACATTGTTCTGTCCCCTCAAGGGGTTGACGCCTGTACCCGGGCGGCCAATATTGCCGGTTACCATGGCCAGGTTTGCCAGGGATTTCACATTGTCAGTGCCCGTGATATGCTGGGTGATGCCCATGGCATAAAGTATTGCTGATGCCCCGGCCTCTGCATATATCCTGGCTGCCTTCACAAAGTCATCTTTTTCTATGCCCGTTATGGACTCAACATACTCTGGTGTGTATTTCTTTACAGTTTCCTTTACTGCATCAAAATTCTCGGTACGCTCGGCAATGAATTTCTCGTCAGCCAACCCCTCGCTGATAATAGTATTTATAAAACCGTTTATCCAGGCGATGTCCGTGCCAGGCTTCTGCCTGAGCCATACAGTAGCAAACCTGGCAAGTTCTATATCTCTCGGGTCAACAAGGATCAACTTAGCCCCCTGCTGGACCACTGCCCTCTTTATAAAGGTAGCAACCACAGGGTGATTCTCTGTGGTATTGGTTCCGGTGATCAGGTAGCATTTAGACTGGGAAAGGTCTGCTATTGAGTTGGTCATTGCACCGGATCCGAATGCGGCGGCCAGACCGGCCACCGTGGAACTGTGTCAGAGCCGTGCGCAGTGATCCACATTGTTAGTGCCCACTACTGCCCTGAAGAATTTCTGAAACAGGTAGTTCTCTTCATTTGTACATCGTGCAGATGCAAGCCCTGCAATGGCATCCGGGCCATGCTCCTGTTTTATTGCACTGAACTTTTCTGCAACATAAGTGATAGCCTCATCCCAGCTTGCCTCCTTCAGCTTGCCGTTCTTCCTGATAAGTGGCGTGGTAAGCCTGTCCGTATGATCAACGAAGTCATGTCCAAAGCGTCCCTTTATGCAGAGGCTGCCCAGATTGGGTGGTGGAGCTCCTTCTCTGGGAGTAGTTATCTTCACAATCTTACCATCCTTCACATTTATATCCAACTGACAGCCTACACCGCAATAGACACAGGTTGTCCTCACCTTCTTGAGCTCATCACCTCTGCCCTTGAAGCGCCCCTGTTTTTCAAAGAGTGCACCCACCGGGCATACTCTCAAACATTCTCCACAGAACACACAATCGGAATCCTCATAGCGTAGCCCAAATGGAGCACCGACTGCGGCTGTGGGGCCTCTTCCTGTGTAGTCAATAACATTGTTTACCTGTATCTCATTGCATGCCCTCACACAGAGACCACAGAGCACGCATTTGTTCATATCCCTTACAATCATCTCGTTTGCCTCTTCAAGAGGCTTTACTTCTTCCGGCTCATTGAATCTGGGCATTTCTATCCCCATGGAATATGCCAGATCCTGAAGTATGCAGTTCCCATTGCTCTCGCAGGTCATGCAGTTGTGACGACCCTCAGAGATCAGCAGTTCAACGGTAAGCTTCCTGGATCTTAATACGCGGTCTGAATTGGTGTGCACAATCATATCGTCTTCTGCAGGCATAGCACATGAAGCCACAAGCGACCTTGCCCTCTCCACTTCAACAACGCATATCCTGCATGCACCTACAGGCTTTATATGCTCATGGTGGCAGAGAACCGGTATATAGATCCCGTTTTCCTTTGCCACCTCATAAATGGTCTGTCCTGACTTGAACTCCAGTTCTTTCCCATCAATCGTTATATGCATAAAACTCCTCCATATTCAGCGCCCACCACCAGAGATGTGGCTTAAGGAAGTCCCCTAAAAGGGACCAATTCAATGTCTCTGCTTTATAATATGCAAACTCGAATATCGAAGCACGAAATAAAAATTGAGGAATTTAAGAATTGCGAATTGAGGAAATTTCTAAATCCCTTAATTCCTGAATCCCTAAATTTCCTACGATTTGTTTCGGATTTCGATATTCGGATTTACTGACTTAAGTAAAACACCTAATCGGCAGAGCCTATTAAGTTCACACCAGCAGAACTGGTAGTTTAACGTGAGTTTTAATCCAGCCCTACACATGTTTTACCGCATCAAACTTGCATACCTCCATGCACACACCGCATTTAATGCACTTCTCCCTATCAATAACGTGGGGCTTCTTTTTCTCCCCGGATATGCACTGCTGTGGACACTTCTTTGCACACAGCCCACACCCTTTACAAAGTTCAGAGTCAATTAAGTAAGTGATAAGTGACTTGCATACACCTGCAGGACACTTGTTTTTGTAAATATGCGCTTCATACTCATCCCTGAAATACCGGATGGTTGTCAGCACGGGATTAGGTGCCGTCTGTCCCAATCCGCAGAGTGCGCTGTCTTTCACATATGGTGCCATCTCTTCAAGAAGCTCGATATCGCCATCTTTCCCCTTACCATTACATATCCTTACAAGTATCTCCAACATGCGTTTTGTACCCTCACGGCACGGCGTGCACTTACCGCAGGACTCTTCCTGACAAAACTCCATAAAGAAACGGGCAGAATCAACCATGCAGGTATCCTCATCCATTACGATGAGACCGCCGGAACCCATGATTGCGCCAAGCTTGATTATCTCCTCGTAATCAATGGGGGTGTCCAGGGTCGATTCCGGGATACAGCCGCCTGAGGGTCCTCCCAACTGCACAGCTTTTATTTTCTTACCATCCGGAATACCGCCTCCGATCTCAAAAACAATGTCACGAACAGGAGTACCCATGGGAACCTCTACCAGACCCACGTTTTCTATGGCGCCGGTTAAGGCAAAGACCTTGGTACCTTTAGAGTTCACAGTGCCAACTGACGCAAACCAGTTCCCGCCCTTCAAAATGATTTGGGGCACACAGGCATAGGTTTCAACGTTATTTAAAACAGACGGCTTGCCCCAGAGTCCCTGATTAGCAGGAAACGGCGGCCTGGGCCTTGGCATTCCTCTTCTGCCTTCGATTGAGGCCATAAGCGCAGTCTCTTCACCGCATACAAATGCGCCGGCACCCTGATAGATATGAATATCAAGGCTGTATTCTGAACCGAGTATATTATCACCTAGCAGATCATGCTCCATGGCCTGCTCGATAGCAATTGCAAGCCTTTTGATGGCAAGGGGATACTCTGCACGGCAGTAGATATATCCCTGATGTGCGCCAACGGCATAACCCCCAATGATCATGCCTTCAAGCACTGAGTGAGGATCATTTTCCAAAACAGATCTGTCCATAAACGCACCGGGATCGCCCTCATCTGCATTGCAGAGCACATATTTCATATGGCTCTTTGCTTTATGTGCAAATGCCCATTTTATACCGGTAGGAAATCCAGCACCACCCCTGCCACGCAGACCTGACTTTTTCACTTCTTCAATCACCTTATCAGGGGTCATCTCTGTAAGTGCCTTTACCACCCCCATGTACCCATCATTTCCGATATATTCATCTATATGCTCTGCATCAATCAGGCTTCGGTTTTTTAGTGCTATCGGTTGCTGCCTGCCGAAGAATGGGATGTCCTGCATCCGAGGGATGATCTTGCCGGTCACGGGCTCATGGTACATCAACCTCTCTAATGGTTTGCCATTTACCATATGTTCTGTGATAATTTCAGAGACATCTTCAACTGTAACCCTTTGATAAAAAATTCCTCCCGGATATACAACCATAATCGGACCAGCTGCACAAAAACCGTTGCATCCGGTTTCCACCACCTTGATTTCATTAGCAAGGCCTTGGGTGTTCACTTCCTGATTGAGTGCATGGTAAATAGCCTCGCTGTTTGATGCCTTGCAGGCAGTGCCACCACAAACAAGTATATGCGCACGGTATGAACCTGTTGTATCCAGACTATGCTTTTTTTCTTCTGCTTGCTTCTGTGCACTCCGGAAGAGATTTTCCTTCTGCACTCTTTCCTTAACCGTTTGCAGATCTTCTATGGTGAATCTTGCCATCTAATACCTCCTAACTATACTGGTCCAAGATTTCCTCTACCTTTACTGCTTTAACCAGACCGTGTGTGTTCTCGCCAATAATTATCACCGGTGCTAACCCGCAGACTCCCAGGCACCTCACCGTCTCCAGAGAGAAGCGCCTGTCTTCAGTACATCCTCCAGACTCGATACCGAGCAGATGGGTCAGTTTGTCAAGTATCCTCTGTATACCCTTCACATAGCAGGCAGTGCCAAAACACATCCTTATATTATGCCTGCCCTTCGGAACCATGGAAAAGAATGAATAAAAAGTCACCACTCCATACACATTGGCCACCGGAATATTGAGCCCCTTCGCTACTTTCATCAGGGCACCTGCAGGAAGATAACCGAGCACTTCCTGAACCTGTTCCAGAACCGGAATCAATGCACCTGGTTTGCCCCTGTTCCGTGCCGTTATGTCATCTACCTTTTTTAACTGTTCTTTTGAGAACTCCTCCAGCTCAGCATACGCTTGAGACATATCTATGCCCACTTTTACCCTCCTTCAATACTAAGAAATCTAATGAAACCACGAAGCCACGAACTTGCACGAAGAAAAACACGCATTCCAACGTGGATTTCCTACCACATCATTTCTTTAATTGTCAAGAAAATTTGTAGCTTTATGAATAACTGTGAGGTTCAAGAAGGGGAGAGAGTCAATGAGATCACATGAAAAATTACTTTTTTTATCACATCTCTTTCAGGAATAAGAGGTTTATCAGTATAGCAGAGAAGATATATTATCTCCGCACTTATATTTTTAATGGCGTGTGCAATCTTTTGCGGAACGATTATGAGGGGGCATTTTTTGCCATCAATAATTTTCTCAGTTCTTTCACCAGTTACACTATCAACCGTAACCAGCTTGCATTTATCCCCAAGGAAAAAGATATATTCTGTTTGTGCAGGATGGAAATGGTTGCCTCTTACTACACCGGGATTAAGACTTACAAGATGAGTATTGCAAACATCATTTAATTGTTTCCCCTCAAAAGGCTTTACCACAAACCCTCGATCGTCTGCAACTGAGGTCTGTTCGATAATAATAGGTTCCATGGTGTAATAGTATAGTATTTTCTTTTTTGACTAGTTACTCAGTTACTGTGGGATATACTCAAAAGAATTGAAACGATCTTAGATACTGGTTTCTTGATACTGGATACCTTCGGTCTGACACTAGTTCAGTGGTATAGTCCAGGTCACATACTGGGGGATTCTCGTTGCCACGCTTTTACAAAGCATATATGATGTCATGCGGGGTTCTTGCGGTACTTTTTTGATGGAGATTGAAACGTCCTGATATGCGGGGTGTTCATAGTGTAGTCTGGAAGAGCAATGGTAGTTAAGCTTCCATTTGAATCTCTTTAAACCTCTTGAAAAACAATACTCCAGTACCCCAAAGCTTGAAAACAGAAGGTGCACCAGGATAATAAGAAATTTCTTCATAATAAGCTCAAAGTGTCTAGGGTTCAGGGGTTAGGGTGCAGGGTTAAGTAAATTAAGCGAATTATGAACTTAATTTGCTCAAGTCATCGCTTCCACCACAACTTCCGCTATATCTTTAACCTTCACATTATCCTGCTCCTTCTCATCTTTTATACCATCCTCAAACATGGTCATACAATAGGGGCAGGAAACAGCAATAGTTGAAGGATTGGTCTTGAGGGCTTCCTGTGTCCTTTCCAGATAAATCCTTTTGCCGATAAGTTCTTCCATCCACATTCTGCCTCCACCTGCTCCACAGCAGAAACTCTCCTGCCCTTGCCTTTCCATCTCTAAGGGTGCAGTTCCCTGTGATGCTTCCTTGAGTATTTCTCTTGGCTCTTTATATATTTCGTTATGTCGTCCGAGGTAACAGGAATCGTGGATGACCGTTCTTCCGTTGGTATTACCTTTTAAGCTAATCTTTCCCTGCTTAAGTAAGGTATGAATAAGCTGGGTATGATGGATCACCTCAAAGTCAGCTCCAAACTGCTTGTAGTCATTCTTGAAAGTGCTGAAACAGTGCGGGCAGAAGGTTATAATTTTCTTGATTCCATACTTCTTAAATATCTCAATATTATCCCGAACCAGTTGATCAAAAACATATTCATTCCCCAATCTGCGGAGAGAATCTCCACAGCATTTCTCTTCAGTTCCCAGTATGCCCCAGGAGAGATTGGCAGCGTTTAGAATGGTAGTTAAGGCGGTAGTTACCTGTCGATTCCTCGAATCAAACGCCCCTGCACATCCCACATAAAAAAGATATTCGACTTCTGCACCATCAGCCAGTATTTTGACATCAAGTTCCTGAGCCCATTTAGCACGATCAGTAGGTGCAATACCCCAGGGGTTAAAGCGCTGTTCTGAATTTTCAAAGAAGGTAATCAACTCCTCAGGGAAATCGGCCTTTTCCATTACCAGATGACGTCTCATCTCTACAATCTTGGGCACATGTTCTATAAATACCGGACATTTTACCATGCAGGCACCACAGGTAGTGCAGGCCCAGATGGCATCGGTGGAAACGCTCTCCTCCCTGCCGTTGATGAGGGGAATTGCCATGGGGGCATCCGGAGGAGCAGATGCCAGGGAATCAGCCGGTCGAGATGACAGAATTACTTTGCCGTTAGCTAAGAGGTTTAACTTCCCCTCGTGAATAACCTGCCTTGGATTAAGCGGTTTCTCTGTATTGTGAGCGGGGCAGATTGATTCACATCTCCCGCATTCTGTACAGGAAAGGAAATCAAAGAGGTCCTTCCAGGAAAACTGTACCACTTTGGAGGTACCGAAGGTAAGCCCCTTTTTAAAAACCATCCGTGGAACAGTGGTTACAAAAGAAAAACTCCTGAAGAAGCAGTTTGGAATGGCAGTTAAGATATGGAGATGTTTGCTGTATGGTAGATAATTTATGAAAAAGAGAAGGACAAGTGCATGGACCCACCAGAAGATGCGGGCAAGTAGATGGGTAGTTTCAAGTGCAGTTGTGGCAAAAAGGCTTGAGAGGGCATGGGATACAGGTATCCAGGAAACCATGGTATTTTCACCCAGCGTTATCTCACAGGCATGCAGGCCAAAGTAGGCTACCATAAGAGAAGCCACCAGAAAGAGGATAAAGAAGGCATCCAGGGTAGGTTCAATGTGAGGCGGGCGGAAAAATACTCTGCGAATCACAGAGATTACTACAGATGCCAGAACCACCAGGGACATAATATCAGCTAAAAAGAGCAAAATGCCGTAGGGGACATTTCCCAGAAAAGCAAAGGAGAAGAGGGGGAAGACACCGGCAATGAAGAATTGTGCGTTTATAAGAAGCAGAACCATAAATCCCCAGAAAAGAAGGAAGTGATTGATTCCAAACTTCTCGCTCACCACACGAAGCTGAACAAAGGCGTAAAGGATCATCCCTCTGAAACGGGACCAGAGATGGTCAAATCGGTTCTCCCACCGTCCCAGGCAAACCATGGCAAAGAGCCGAAAGACGTTTCTTAAAAAGAAGCAGAGACCACATATAAGCAAAATGGCAAATATTAGAGATTCTAATTTACTCAAGAGAACTCCTTTCTGTTAAGTGTGAATTTATAGGCCGCAGATTTTCGCAGAAAAACGCTGATGAAAAAATCAAGTTGTCTCAACCTCCTTCTTGAGAAGGAGGTTTTACTCCGCTTTGACGTAACTTTTCTAATACCCCCGGAAGGATCTCAAAAACATCTCCCACAATGCCTAAATGGGAAACCTCAAAGATGGGAGCAGTTTTATCCTTATTGATAGCTATAATATAATCGGCATCCTGCATGCCCACCAGATGCTGGATGGCACCAGATATTGCACAGGCAATATAAAGTTTGGGTCTAACAGTTTTTCCGGTTTGCCCTACCTGCCGTTCATGAGGCATCCATCCCGCATCAATCGCACTGCGCGAAGCACCAACAACCCCCCCTAAAAGATCCGCCATGTCCTGCAGCATCTTAAAATTTTCCTGGCCCAGCATGCCCCGTCCCCCGCTTACAATAACATTGGCTGCGGCAATGTTAATAGACCCCTCGGTAAGAAGGGACTTTATCTCTAATACCTTGGTTGCAATCTCATTCTCTGGTAGATGAAAAGATTCTGTGATCAACTCACCTTTTTTGCCAGGTTGAAACTCCGGTTTGGGCATCACATGCGGCCTTACGGAAGCCATTTGAGGACGGGCGGTTTCAGTCAGGATAGTTGCCATGATATTACCACCAAAGGCAGGACGGGTCTGCTCTAAAAGACGCATTTTCTTGTCGATAGTAAGTCCGGTGCAATCAGCAGTTAGACCTGTTTTAAGGGCGGTTGCTACTGCCCCTGCAAGGTCCCTTCCCAGACCGGTCGCCCCCATGAGAACGATTTCCGGTTTGTGTTTGTTGATTAGAGAAAGAGAACCATTAAGGTAGGTCGGTGTTCGATAGTTGTGGAGTAAAGGATCGTCGATAAGGTAAACCTTATCGGCATCGTAGCCAAAAGCCTCATCTGCCAGTGCTTTAACCTCAGATCCCAGTACAAAAGCAGCAAGCTCGACACCTAAATCATTTGCCAAAGTTCTCCCGACACCCAGGAGTTCCCACGATACCGGATGAGCCTTCCCATTATTCTGCTCAACGAATACCCATACCCCTTTCCAGGCTTTAACATCAGTTTTGGCTTCCTCTGCCCCCGTTTCCTCTTCTTCTTCCTCTTCCACAACACCTCCAGCTTCCAGCTCAGCAAGGAGCTTTTCCTCCTCGGGAGTAAGGAACATCTCCAGCGCATCTGAAGGACACACTTTAACGCATTTACGGCAGCCGATGCATTTTTCAATACTGATAATTGGTTCTTCCTTATCATTCATTTCAATGGCATCGGAGGGACATGATGTCTGACAGCGGGCACCGCATGCGATGCACTTGCCAGCGATAAGTCTGGCTTTCCCTCGGGGCTTCTTTTTCTTTTTAGGCTTCTCTCCCATTAATCCTCCTATTATTGATTATTTTGGACGCAGATAAACGCAGATTATTAAGATTTTAAATATTAAGTTGCGGATTGGGCATTAAAAGATGGCTGACAATAAAAAGTTAAAACGCGTAATACCTTTTTTAAACATTTATCTGCGTTTATCTGCGGAAATCTGCGTCCCATTTCAACCTTCAAGAGAGGCGAAATCCCAATCTACGAGCTTGTCAATCATAGTTTTGACAGCTTGATTTTTGTTTCCCCCTTCTCCCGGGATAATTTCACCCTTTTCCCTCTCCGGGGCGAAAATTTTTCTGACCTGAGTGGGAGAACCCTGCAATCCGATGGTTTTGGTATCCAGTTTCAAAACATTATTAGTCCACACAGGCAACTCTGTATCTATCGCATCCAGCCTGCCAGGCACGGTGGGATAGCGCGGAAGGTTAATCTCCCGTTCTACCGTTAACATGACAGGCAGAGTGGATTCTACGATTTCATGATGCTCCTCCAGCCTGCGCTGTACTCTAATAGTTTTGTTTTTTTGATCAATCTCTATGATTTTGTCAACCAGCGTAAGCTGAGAAAAGCCCAGGCGGGATGCTATTCCAGGACCTACCTGTGCTGTATCTCCGTCGATGGTTTGTTTACCACAGATGACAAGGTCAACCGCTTCTTTTTCGCCAAGTTTTGCAATAGATTCCGTCAATACACGGCTGGTTGCCAGGGTATCCGCACCTCCGAACGCTCTGTCGCTCAGGAGGATACCATCATCAACTCCCAGTGCAATAGCCTTTCGCAAAACGCTTTCTGCCGCCGGTGGTCCCATCGAAACAGCGGTGATGCGTGCTCCATATCTGTCTTTCAACCTTAAAGCCTCTTCCACAGCATGTGTATCAAAGGGATTGGTGATAAACGGGACCCCCTCTCTGACCAGCGTATTGGTTGCGGGGTCAATTTTGACCTGGGTAGTATCAGGAACCATTTTTACACAGACAACGATATACATAAAAAACTCCTTAAAAAAGTTAGAACTTCAAAAACGCCGTATATTAATAATATATTTATGTTTTCAATGTCAATAGCAAAGTGAAAAAATTAAACCGCAAAGTTTACCCCGTTCCCTAACCCCTTTTTCTGTTTCCTTTCGTAACTACCTTCAAGCTTCCCCTTCGCTTCAATTTATCCTTTTGTATCTGAAGTGTCCTTCTCCCTTGAAGCATGCTCCTCAATATTTGCAATGATTCTTTAAGATTATCCAATTGGTGTATTGCCTCATCAATATCCCCGGTGGTATTAAGGCTCCCGACCATCTGAGTAATCTCCTTATAGGTCATATTTTTAAAATTCATTCTTCTCTCCATTTTATACCTTTTAGCTACTTCCTTTTTTCTTCCTGTATCATAAGCTTGAGGTAAGGAAGAAGTTCTTCTAAAATTGTTGCGGCAACGTGTTTGAGAATGGGATTAGACTGAAAGAGAGAGGAAATTTCAGGTGCATGTTGGTAATAAAATTGAATGCTTTCTTTTCCCGGGGGAGTCTGAGCGAGAACAAGGTTTCTGAACTGCCTTAAAAGGTTTTAAGACTCCTTTTCAGCTAAGATGTCTGTTAAAGGGCAGGCCTGGATAATCTTTCCATAAACATCCTGTCCATTTTCTTCATTTCGCACATCTGACCAGACGACCAGAAAATTCCCATTGGTAGAATTAAAAACGACGGAAGACATTAACTGGGAGCCTATTGACCCTGTGCATATGGGGAATTCTTCTCCCAGGGGCAAGACCTTATAAATTATACCTATCTATCGTTTCGATGGCAAGCATTTTCAGCCAGGTCTTTCACCCTTCTCTTATTGGTAACTTTCGCGGCTTTTTTTTCGTTGACTTTAAGCAGATTCTCATTTTATATTCCTTAAAAACTTGGACTAAAGACTATGAACGCAAGATTTTTAGAGATTGAGATTACGGGTAAATGCCATCATCATTGCCTCCACTGTTATGGGTCATTTCCCAAGAAAGGGGAATTGTCTAAGATTAAAGTGATGCAGATACTTGATGAGGCACATGATCACTTTGACGCTATTATTTTTTCTGGTGGCGAACCGTTTCTCCATCCTGATTTGATTGAATTGACTCACCATGCAAAAGACTTTGTAGTATTCATTACCACCGCTGGTTATTCCATAAGTAGAGAGCAGATCGAAGCGTTACCTGGCAATGTGGTATTAGTTTTTGGTCTGGACGGGATTGGTGAGGTTCATGACAGCTACCGGGGAAAGACCGATGCTTATAAACAGCTCTTACATTCCATTGAACAAGCACAAGACAGACCTAAGGAAATCATTGTTACTCTCTGGAAAGGTGTTCTCCCTCAGATAGATGAAATCATCGAACTGGCTGAAAAACACAGGGCGCTTCTCCACTTTAACGCATTAATTCCCATAGGAAGGGCTAAAAACAACTTTAAGATTTTGCTTAATCGAGAAGAAAATGAAGAGGTCTATGAAAAACTAAAAGGTCTAAGAGTAAACCGTGAAGCCTTTCTGGTAACAGACCTTCATAAAGTTACAGAAAAAGATCTGGAGGGCATTGATCTATTTTGCAAAGGGAGGTACTCTATAAATCCTTCTGGAGAGGTAAGACCCTGTGAATTTCACCCCAGTGTGCTGGGTAATATATTTAAAGAGTCCTTAAGCGCAATAATCGAGAGAGCAAGAAAAACGTATTTCATTAAGTCACGGAAAGAAGGTTTTAAAAAACAGGTGAGGCTAGATTTAAGGAATCCCTTTGACTATCATACCGAGATATGTCATGCCCTAGCATTAAAAACATTGTGAATTAAGGAATTGGGGAATTGAATTAATTCCTAAGTGCCTGAATTCCTAAATTTTACTTGAGCGGAGGAACGGTGGGTAATATCTGTAAGAAGTGCGATGCACTTTGCTGTAAATATTTTGCACTGGAGATTGATAAGCCTACGACTAGAAATGATTTTGAAAACATTCGCTGGTATATCTGTCATCAGAAAACATCTGTCTTCATTCAAAACGGCAAATGGCATCTAAATGTTAAGAACCGGTGCAAACACCTCGATAGCAACAACCGCTGCAGGATTTATGAGACACGCCCTGCTATCTGCCAAAGACTGGATCCTAAGGGGTGCGAGTACCATGATCAAAACGCTGTAAGGGAAATTAAGACGCTTAAACAACTGGAAAGATACCTGGAAGAACATCCTGTAAGGAGGAAGGGGAAAAGGAAGTAAACTCTAAATCCGAAGCTCGAAACAAATTCAAATGCTCAAAGCATAAAATCCAAAACAAAGGGAATTTGGGAATCGATGTACTGTTTTTTTGGATACTTCGTGGTTACACTTCTTTAACTAATTGCCTCCCGGGGGCAGATGTCTAGGCAGATCCTGCAGCCAGTACAATTGACAGTATAACAGCTTGCTTTTACCTCGCCTTTTTCTTCTTTCAATTCTAATGCACCACAGGGGCAATTATCGTTACAGCCACCACAGCCCAGACACTTCTCTTCATCAATCTCAGGATAGTTTCGGCAGCTCTGGCAAAAATCGAAGAACTCCGTTGGCAGAATCAGCTTTTCTTGTAACCAGGTGAGCTCTTTCTCCGGGGCGATAGGATTACCACACCCTTTACATATCTTAAGGCTTAACTCAGTCTTCCAGTTCTGCATCATCCGCTGTGGCCCAAGATCTTCTTCTCCCTCAGGATAGATGATTTTTGCATCCTCTACATCCTGCACCTTAATTACCTGAGTAGGGCACACGAAAGCGCAGCTTCCACAGCCAATGCAATCCTGAGACGCTTCATTGAAGGGGATGGTAACTTTTTTATTGATTCCACTCCCCTCAAAGTCAATGGCATATGCCTGGACAACCTCCGCACAGGTTCTCACACATAATCCACATAGAATACAGTATTCGTTTTCTAAACTGAATCGAAGAGGGGCAGCCTCTACCCCCACTTCTGCTGCCATTTCTCTTACCTTCTTAGGATTAGGACAGCGGGCTAAAAGGAGTTCCATTACCATCTGTCTTACTGCCTTTACCCTTTTAGAATCTGTTTTAACCTGCATCCCTTCATGAATCAAGTAATTGCACGAAGTCTCAAAAGTTGTAAGGTTCCCCTGGATTACCTCAACAGTGCATAACCTGCAGTTGCCCGCAGGTGCCAGTGCTTCGTTATAACAGAGGGTGGGGATGTGAATTCCATTCTCCCGGGCAACCTCCAGAATAGTCTTTCCTTCTTGAGCCTTAATTTTATTTCCGTTGATGGTCAGCGCTATCATCTTCTACTCTTTCCTCCAAGGTTTATTTATAAGTAATTATATTTCTAACGGGGTAAATCTGCGTCCTAATTTTTCTTACCCTTAATATAGTCCTTATATTCATTCTTAAAGTGCTTTATGGTTGACATTACCGCGTTGGGAACAGTCTTTCCCAGGGCACAAAGTGATCCATCAATCATGGGCTGCGACATCCTCTCCAAAAGGGCTAAATCCTCCATTTCCCCATTGCCCTGACAGATCTCATCAAAGACCTCGCACATTTTCTTAACCCCTTCCCGGCATGTAGTACACTTGCCACAGGTCTCATCTTTGAAAAAGTTAAGAAAATAATGTGCCAGTTCCACCATGTTGACATCATCATCTATGATGGTGATACCTGAACCCAGAAGAGAGCCCGCCTTATTAAGCTCGTCATAGTTTAAGGACAGGCTGGCTGACTTTACAGGCAGCACTCCCCCGGAAGGTCCTCCTGTAGTGAATGCCTTAAATTTCTTCCCTTCACTTACCCCTCCGCCCAGCTCAATGACCTTTTTCAAACTGGTACCAAGAGGCACTTCAATCAAGCAGGGGTTATTAATGCTGCCGTTTAAGGAGATAACCTTGGTACCGGCATTTCCTTTAGCGCCAATATTGCTAAACCAGTCCCCTCCTTTGACAATAATTACTGGTATGTTAGCCAGGGTTTCTATATTGTTCACCACTGTAGGCTGGTCCCACAAACCCTTTTGCACTGGAAAGGGAGGACGTGGCTTAGGCTCTCCATATTTTCCTTCAATCGAGGTGATGAGAGCCGTCTCTTCGCCACAAACATAAGCTCCACCCCCCTCATCTATTTCTACCTCAAAACTGAAGTCACTTCCTAAAATATTTTTACCTAAAAGTCCATGCTCCTTTGCCTGACGCACTGCTTCTCTAATGTTTTCCAGAGCAAGGAGATAATTGTTGCTTACATAAATGTAACCCTTTGAGGCCCCCACTGCACGGGCTGCTACCATTATGCCTTCCAGCACACTATGGGGATCTCCCTCCAGCATGCTCCTGTGCATACCAATGTCAGGATCCCCTTCACTCCCATTGGCGATCACGTACTTTGTTTCTCCTTTAGCTTCCTGGCAGGCTTTCCACTTTGCTCCTGTGGGGAATCCTGCTCCACCTCTGCCTCTCAATCCTGAAGCTGTTACCTCTTTAATAATATCTTCAGCAGACATGGCTAAGGCTTTGGCCAGGGCACTATACCCCCCGCAGGCGATATATTCCTCGATGCTTTTAGGATCGATAACTCCAGAATTTCTTAATACAATCTTTCTCTGCTTTTGATAAAAGGGGTGCTGATGATACTCAGTTACCTCCTGCAATGATTTGGAAGACTGACCGGACAAGTAGCTTACTTTTTCACCAGTGATGAGTATCTCCTCTTCATCAGTCCTGTAGAGCAGATGCCCCTCCAGCACCTTCCCTTTTTTAACAGACTCCACCAGTTGTGAAACCTTATCAACAGTCATTGCCCCATAGGTCATTTTGGGTTTGCCCTTTTGAATCACATCCACCATAGGTTCCTGGTAACACATGCCATTGCAGCCAACCTCAACAATTTCCGCCTTCAGCTTCTGCTTTTTTACCTCTGCTTCCAGGGCTTCTTTTAATGCTTTGGCTCTTTTTGCCAGCCCGCAGGTAGCTGCTCCTACTTGAATCCTAACTACCGAAGGTAAAAGGGCATTCTTACCCTTCTCACGTATTTTTTTGAGGTCACCTTCATTCTTAATTCTCATATTAACTCCTCTTTTCCTTAAAGACTTTACCACAGATTCACCCCGTTAGATACCTACTATAAAGCAGGTGAACTCTGTCAGATATCAACCCTGTTGGGGAAATAACCCTTCCACAAGGTTTGCTATCTAACGGGGGAACTACAGAGGTTCTATGGTTTAATAACCTAGAATCTAGTAATCTTCTCCTTCACCCAATTGCTATCACCACACTCCTCATTTACCATCGCCATGGGCTCTGTCCCGCAGCACCCCAGACATCTTACCTTCTCCAGAGTGAAACGGCTATCTGAACTTCCTTTTAATTCTTCATAGAGCTTACCGGATTGTTTTAAATGACAGGCCATACCATTACATACCTTAACCACATGTTTTCCCTTTGGCGTAAGGCTGAAAGCCTGATAAGAGGTGGCAACCCGATAAGCCGTGCTTAAAGGAACGTTCAAATACTCACTCACTTTATCTATTGCCTCTTCAGGAAGATGGCCATACTCCTTCTGCAACTCATGGAATATAGAAACGAGTTCTTCCTGCCTCTTCTGATGTCTTAACAGTATATCATCTGCCATACTCAAGTCTATACCTGTACCTGCGGCCAGAACTTTCATAATCTGACTCATGTAAGGCTCTGGTGGCTTCATCTCCTGGATGGCATCAATCACCAGGCTTTCAGTAACCACACCACTTGGTCCCGCCTTGGTCTTTACAAAGTCTAAAAATTTGGGTTTAACAGCCCCCCTTAACATCTCAGGGATAACCTCCATTATTTTATCTACCAGTTTCTCGCTATCACCTTCCCAGGTGAGCTGACTTGGCTCAGCCGCTTTAGCCTCAGGCGCTGCTTCTGATAATCCCAGGGCACCCATAATCATACTCTTCTGCGGTTCAGGCAAATCCTCCTTAACCATCTTTTCGATCACTTCAACTGTTACCGCTGAACCTGCTGCTTTCTTTTCTATCATGCTTATGAGCTGTGGTTTTACCGCATCTCTCATAGGCTCAGGTACTGCTTCTATAATTTTATCAAAGGCTGCCTGAGCCTTCTTATCCCAGTTTGATAAAGCCATCTTTTCCTCCTTACACTTTCAACCACAGAGGACACAGAGATTGTGAACTCTGTGGTTAGATTTCTCCCTTTCTCAATTTGGCATAGTTTCTATCCACCTCAGCCTGAATCTCAAGAATATCTTTCTGCTTAAAATGTTTAAACCGATTCTGCATTCTAATGTATTGCTCTACCGGTCTCAGTTTGGGGTGGTCAATAGTCAAGCGGTAGCCGCCGGCAACAACCTCATATAAGGGGAATATCGCACATTCCGCCGCATATCGACCAATGTTTATAGTAAACTCACTATCGAAATCCCAGCCGACAGGACAGGGAGAGAGAACGTGAATGTAGCTTGATCCCTCACTCTCCATTCCCCTTCTCACTTTATCAATCAGATCAAAAGGGTAGCTGGGGCAGGCCGTTGCCACATAATGAAACCCCCTTGCTACCGCAACAGCAGGAATCCATTTTTTAAACACTGTGGGTGTGGGTTTGCCTTCTGTTGCTTCATTGTCAAAACAGATAAGAAGACTGGCCTGACTCTGTTTTTCAATGTTAAGCAGGGCCGGCCGTATCGCTTCTTTTTCTTCTTTCTTACTCTTGATAAAACTTCCCGGAAGGGGCTGCTTCCAGGGAATTTCCCAGCTGGCTTTCTTCATCCAGTCTCTTTCCTCGTCTAATGCCTTGTAAACCTGCCTCACCCCCAGGGCTACCCCACAGCCCATGCAGGCAGAATGTGCCTGTGGTAAAAAATGCTCTTTAAAAGGTAATAACTGGGGTACATATAATCCAAACTTATCCATTATCCCTCCTCCGTCATGCTAATGGCTCCAAACCAGCATTCCCGATGGCAGATACCACATCCTTTGCAGTAGTTGAGATCTGCTTCGTAGTATCCATCGTCTCCCCTCTTAATAGCAGCGTCAGGGCAGAAAATATAACAGAGCCCGCATCGCACACACATTTCTTTATCCCATACAGGAACTAAAGCAGGTTTTTGTCCTGGTTCGAAAGGCTTTGCCTTTCCTTCCTCCAATAAAACACACCCAACTTTAGTATCCTTCCAGGTATGTTTTTCAGATTGCTTCACTACTTTTAACTTTGCCAAGGTATCACTCCTTACTCAGTTATTTGTTAATACACAAAATTATCATTTATTAAGCAACCGAAATTTATAATAGGATCCCCATCATGTCAAGCATTTTATACAAGTTTAATCGGATTTGCTGCTGCAAAATTGGGAAAATGTCCTGTCCCGGCACTACTTGATTAAAATTGTTCTGCCTGTTCATTTATCAACATCTACCATCCCTTTGCGAATGGCGTATTTGACAAGACCTATACGATCATGAATATTCAGTTTGTCCATAATGTGAGTGCGGTGAGTTTCAACCGTTTTAGGACTGATAAATAAGGCCTCAGCAATCTTTTTATTTGTATTGCCCTCAGCAATCAACTGAAGTATTTCTCTTTCACGAGTGGTAAAGGTATCGCAAACCTCATCTTCCTCTCCCCTGGCCCGCTGCATATAGGTATTTATCACCTTTTTGGAAATAGAAGGGCTCATGAATGCCTCGCCCTTGTAAACCGCATTAATGGCTGAGATAAGGTCCTGAAAGGCTGTCTCTTTGACCAGGTAGCCATCAGCTCCGGCATTTAGGATCTGGAAGATGTATTCCTCATGGGTGTACATGGTAAGAACCAAAACCTTTATCTTGGGAAATTTCTTTTTGATGCGGCGGGTTGCTTCCAATCCGTTTAAGCCAGGCATGGCGATATCCATCAGGATCACATCGGGTAATAACTCTTCAATTATTTTAATCGCTTCTCTCCCATCCTTTGCCTCTCCCATTACTTCTATCCCTTCTTGACTGTCAAGCAGCGACTTTATCCCCTGACGAAGGATGGTATGGTCATCTGCTATCACTACCTTTATATTTTTCATCTGCAGGCCTTCCCTATCCTCAACTATTTAAGGGGATTTCCACTAAGAGCTTAGTTCCCCTCCCCTGTTTAGATTCAATATGGAAGGTGCCTCCCAAATTATAAACACGTTCTTTCATGCCCAGTATTCCTGAGCCTTGAGAGTAGTTTTCTCCTGAAACTGATCTTTTAAGCTTAAATCCTTTTCCATCATCTTCCACCATGGTGATAAGCCTTGATCCCTTCTTTTCTAAGGAGATGTTTATTTCTTTTGCCTGTGCATATTTAGCAATATTGGTTAATGCCTCCTGGACAATGCGATAGATGACAGTTTCTATCTCAAAATCAAGCCTCTTATCAGGAGGAGCGATTTTAAAGTTAATGGGAATGCCAAGCCTTTTAGCATAACTCTCTGCGTACCAGCGCAGGGTGGGAATCAATCCCAGGTCGTCCAGCATCGAAGGTCTTAAGTCGTAGGATAAAAGACGTAGATTTTCAAGGGTACGAACCAGAATGGAACTCGTTTCCACAAGTCGTGCTGCTACATCTTCCAGGCTGGAAGGCAGGCTTTTCTTTATTACATCTAAATTGATTTTTGCTGCAATGAGAGCTTGACTTGCTTCATCATGCAGCTCTCGGGAAATCCGTTTTCTCTCCTCTTCCTGAGCCTTGATGATTTGCGAAGAAAGCATTTGCAAATCCTGCTCGTGTTTCTTCAAAGAATCCATTAGCATGGCATTCTCAATAACGACTCCAAGGTGGTTGCCAATTGTAAGGAGCAGTTCTACCTTCCAGGGCTCAAAGGTATCATAGACATAGCTTGCAACATTGAGAGCCCCTGTAAGTCTGGTCTTCACCCTTATGGGAACACTTACTGCCAGCTTCATCTCTTCTGGGGCCATGTAATTAGTAAGCTTGGTCTTCCTGGTAACGCTTTTGAGGATTACTGCTTCATGTCTTGCCAGACCTTTTCCCATCAATCCTACACCTAATCTGATTTTATTGAACCTTTTGCAAAAATTGGATGAAACCCCCTTAGCCAATCTCAATATTAAATCTTCACTCCCTTTCGGCTCTCTTATGTATATACCGCCACCCTCACAATCCATAACTTCTATAATCTTATCCAAAGCAGTATTTAATAGCTTGTTAAGTTCCAGTGTTTGAGTTACGGTACGTCCGATCTGATTTAAAGCTAATAGCTCCCTGTTTTGCTGGGTGATGTCCTTTTCCATCCCGGCCTTTTCTGTTATATCCTCAAAAATGATAACAATCATGTTTTCTTCGGCAAGAAAATAAGATTGTATATTAAGATAGAGTGGTTTGTTATCTTTTTTGGAGTTGTAATATTCAACTCTCTCAATATTTAATCTTCTTCTCTTTTTTCCATTTGTATTATTTATTATTTCTTCTGAGATTTGCTTTAAACCAGGCACAATCTTTAAAAGAGAGTTCCCCTTGAAGTGCTGTTTTTTAAAGCCTGAAATTTTCTCTGCACTTTTATTCCAATAAAGAGTGGTAAAAGTTTTATTCTTCCTTTTGCCGATCCAAATCCCTTCCTTTAGATTTTCCACAACGCTCTTATAAAGTTTATATAAATTTTCATCTTCCCCCTGGGTGCGACCATTATTTAACCTGCGTTTTAACTGAGTTGCCATGATTCTTCTCTTTTTTTGTTTTTACTAATGCCCACATTCAACCATGAAGTGCAACAAAGACGGTTTGTAAAACATCGTAAGG